>CAYXFI010000128.1:0-9298 GCA_964464205.1 uncultured Cytophagia bacterium | reverse complement strand
AGCTTCCGACGCCCGGCCGGTCCGAAACTCCCCCGTCGCCTACTGTTCGCCGCTCAGGAAGCCGGACGAAATCGACATCACTGGGTACGCCCGGCCCGCCTCCCGCCGTCCCCTGACCGAGGGCGTCGTGTCCGGCACTGGCCGGCGACGCGACGCGCCCTGAAGCGGACGCCAAGCTGCGGCCCCCGGGTGAGCCGGCCCCCCGCGGGTCTACTTGAGCGCCTCATCCAGCATTGCCAGGTAGTTGGTCACAGGCACGTAGCTCGGGATTGAGTTTCCCGAGCCGACCGCGAACCGGCCCAACGGTGCGCAGGCGTCGATCAATCGGCGCGTGGTGCGGCGCACGTCTTCAACTGTTCCCTTGGCCAGCACGTTCACGTCCACGCCGCCGAGGGTGCCAAGCCGGCCGTGGTAACGGCGGTGAAATTCCGCAGCGGGTAGGATGGCGTCCTCGAACGAATGTTTGGCGTCGATACCCACATCCTCCATCAGATCCTCCATGACATCCAGGACATTGCCGCACGAATGCAGGTAGTACGGCAGACCGCGGGCATGCGCCATCTCCGCGAAGCGCCTGTGCCAGGGCAAGAAGTACTGGCGCAGGTGTTCGGGGCTCACCAGGGTTCCGGAACGGTGACCCATGTCGTCCCCCTGAAAGACCGCCACCAGACGATCGAACTCCAAAAGCTTCTCGTAGAAGCGAACCATTCGGCTGCCGACGGCTTCGCAGACAGCCTGCACCAGGAGCGGATCGTCGTAGAGCTTCAAACAGAGGGTCTCGTAGCCGAACAGCTCACTGACATGTTCGAACACCCCTGCTGCGTGACAGGCCACCAGGCCCATCCCGTCCGGCAGGCGACGCGAGATTTCCTCGAAGGGCCGGAATAGCTCGTCGCTGACCTCGGGCCACGGGTACCGCTCGAAGTCCTCCCACGAGCCGATGGGGCCGCGCCTTGTTTCCGCCCAGGCGCGTTGCCCTGCGAGGTTGGTCTCGTCGGAACCATCGCGGACAGCAGCAGGGAAGGGCAAACTGACTTCATGCCGCACGAAGTCGTAGCCCATCCGGTACCAGAACTCGACGAAGTTGTCCCAGTACCGTCCCGGATCTTCGCTCAACGGGGCCCAGGTTCGGCCGAGAGCCTCGAGTACCGGTTTCATCACCGCGTCGTCAACGATGTACTCCACAAGTGGGGGCCGATCGTCGATCGGCCTTCGGCCCGCGACCACGTCGAGGAACCACGCCACATCCGGACGCGGCTTCGCCAGTGGAACTCTCATCCTGGCCCTCCCTCTGTTTCCAGGGGTTCAAAGCGAGCGTCCGCGCCACTCGTACCCGATCTTTCGCACTCCGGGAACGTCGGAGCAAGCGCTTGTTTCCAGCCAATGATCGTGGAGGAGAGTTCGTATCCCCTCGGGCATCCTGTCTGATGTCCAGAAGAACCTTGCTAGTCGCTCGATCCTTCATCGAATCTCTTCGCGTCTTACGCCTCTTTGCGGTGAAGAGAGAAACCGCGAAGGCGTCAAGAGCGCGAAGGAACCTCGAAAGCAAATCTCCTCCGCGGATACTCATTCCGACCACACGGTTTTACGGACGCTCGAAACCAGTTGAAAACAACCGCACAATCCCAACACCACACGGCCTACACCTCCGTCCAGTTGCGGAGCATTGACATTCAAAAGCGATCCGGTCACTTTGCCCCCGTTGGACGAGCACAAGCGTCCGTGTTCTCAAACCCCGCTTTGCGTCACCGAAAACACCGCCACTCAGCCCCCTTGCGTAGTAGAGCCTTCGCGTCCTTCGCTTCTTCGCGGTGAACTAAAAGACCACGAAGACGCCAAAAGCGCGAAGGAACTTCGGAAGTGAATTTACACCGTCGATGCCCATCCTGACCACACGGTCCTGCAAACGATTGGAGTCAGTTGAAAACAACCTACGGCAGGGCACTGGCAGGACGCTCAAAGCCGAATCGAGCATTGCGGCATGCCGGGATCGCTCTTCCAGCGTTCACCGGGTTTGCGGTGCCAAGCACTTGGGGATCCACACCCTGGATCCGCGGGAGGATGCTCCGAGTCCCCGGCATGCGCCTTCGAAATTTTGTGGTTCTTGCGGAGAAAACCAAAAATAAAGCTTGACATTGGCCGCAATTGGTGGTACCTTGCGCAAGCTTTCCGGACGTGGTAGCGAGTGCTGCTGTCGACCGAATCCAACAACAGTAAATGTCCGGGGAGCTGAGACGGCAGAAACTCGCGCGTATTTCTGTGGAGGTTTGCGTGATGCAACGAGGCAGAGTGAAGTGGTTCAACGAGCAGAAAGGCTACGGTTTCATCCAGCAGGAAAACGGCGAAGACGTTTTCGTGCACTACACGGCGATCGAGGATGAGGGGTACAAAACCCTCGCCGAGGATCAGGAAGTGGAGTTCGAGGCCGTGGAAAGCCAGAAGGGCTTGCAGGCAACTCGCGTGAGAAAGCTCTAAGCCACTTCGACATATGCTCGGACGAAAACCCCGGCCCCTCGGTCGGGGTTTTTTGTTGCCACTGCATTCCCGAAAAGACCGTTCCGAACTCCGTTGGTGGGCCAGCCTTGGGGAGAGCACGTACCCGCGTGCGTTCGATGTCTCCGCTTTGTTCCCACCGGGGCTCGCCGTCGCTGCCGGACAAAGCAGAATGGACCGCGCGGAACTACGGGCTATGGCGATTCCGGCGTAGCAAACGGTCCAATTCCTTTCGCCCGAGAACAGGCTTATCCGGCCACGGAGGCGAGAAGAGTCTCGACCTCTCGAATCAGAATCTCACTCACATCGGGCACAAACGGGAAAAGGGCGTAGAACTTCGGGGCGCAGTGCGCCGCGTAGTCAGAGGGATCGTCGTACGCATCGCGCGTCGGAATGTATCCGACGTCCCCATTGGCGTAGCCCACCGGAATCAAGCGCGGCCAGCGGCGCTGGAGCTGCAGGCCGATTTCGCAGAAAGCCTCCGCCGGCAAGGCAAGCACCTGCACGGAGCCCACAGAAATGACCTGGATTGGAACGCCGTGGACGTAGGGGTCGGCCGCCACCCGGTCAAAGGCTTCGCGCGCTTTCTCAGCCCACTCCCGCGCGAAGCGGTCTGCGTTCGGGAAGCGCCGGTTCCAGCGGAGGAAACGCTCCGCTTCCGCGTCGATGTCGTTTTTCCGCCCCACCTTGAGCGGCAGCGAGACCCGCTTCTCCGCCACTACCAGCTCCGGTTCCGCGATCTCCTCGGGCTGCCGGAAGGGGTGCAACGCGCGGTGAGCCAGGATGCTCCCGTACAGCCCCACATCCTCCGGACTCCCCGACGCCCACGCGTCCAGATTCACAACCGGGTCGATGTCGCCGCAGAATCCCTGGAAAAAGACGCCGTGATCTCCCCGTCGTTCGACCTGACGGATGAGAGACCCCGCCCAGTCGGGGCTGGCGAAGGGAGTCCGACCGAGCGTGACCAAGTGACAAGCGTAGTTGAAGAGGAACACCCTGGACTGCTTCCGCTCGAAGATGAGGGTCTTCAGCACGGGATCGATGCCCACGAAGTCGCTGCGCCTGCGGTTGTAGCCAATGGGTTCCACCGTGGCCCAATGGGCTTTCACCGTAGTTGGGCGCAGATCGTCCCAGGCGAACTCGGCCGCTTGGACGACGCTACGTTCCACCAGCTCGACGTAGGAAGCGTCCACCTCTCCCAGGCCCGGGAGGTCCTGGGTCAAGGGAGCAGAGTGGGTGTGCGTGCAGGCGACCATCACGTGCTCGGTGGGTAGCTCGCAGGCTTCGGCGACGCGCTGGCGTAGCTGGTCCGCTTTCTCCACCGAGAGCCCCACAAGGTCCAGGCTGATCATCATGGCCGACGTCCCTGAGGAACGCAACGCCAGCGCACGGACCATCAGCCGGTCGAGAATCCGCTCGGCCCTCCGATCCAGGTAGAACCCGTAGCCGCCCAGGCTGATGCCCAACGGCGGAGTGATGTCCGCATGTCCGTAGCCGATCTCCAGCATCGCTTCTCCCGTCGTTACAAGTGTTGAGGAGAAATCCACGACGTTGGCGTAGACTTCAGCCGTCCCAGGACTGTGACATCGAGCGAGTGTTTCGAAATGTCCCCCCAACGCACGGAGTGCAACGCACAAATCCAAGGCCTGGACGAGGGCGACGGCTACCCAGGCCGTCCCGCGGCTACAAGTGCGTCAAGCCTTCACCTGTTTTTTCCACGTCTGTCTCCGTTTGGCTTTGCGGAGAAGCAGAGAACGCGTTCTCACCGCAGTGTCGCAGAGGTCGCAGGGAAGTTCGCGCAGAGTTTTTCCCCGTGAAAAGAAGCGCGTCCAGCTGGCGCCTCAGAAGAGAGGCTTTCCGCTTTCCGACTCGATTGCTTGCCTTCCCACAGTGCCCGACGATAGAAAGCTCGGGCCCGAGCAGTGCGGAGCCCGACAGCTTTCCCTGACCACGGAAGCTCATTCTTTGCGTCGCCAGCGGGCTGCATCCTGCGGCTGTCGTTCGCACCCGCTTGTGGTTCGCCGGTTGCGCATCTCCTTCACCTTATGTGCTCGAGCCCTGCGTGCTCTGCGCCCCTGCGGTTTGCTGCAGGTCCGCGAGGACATTCGGGCCGAAAACCATCCGCAGGTTTCGAGCTCAGAACGGCCAACTCAGTGGAGCGGGAGTAGACTCTCCGGGCGAAATGTAACGCCTCCTCTGCGGCCCAAGGTCGCACGGGGGACGCCGGCCTCCCCGCTCGTGACGGAACCCTCTCACAGGACGCGCGACAACAACCACGCGCCGCAGCCGACCGCCCCCACCACGCCGGCCAGCGCCGCGCCCCACGCACTGGCGAACACGGCCTTCGTAGCGACGACCAGCCCCAAACACGCACCTGTCCCCAGCAGGCTGTCGAACACGAGCTTCTTCAGGGACGGATCGGACTCGCCTTCGGCAACCGCCCTCCGCCGGTGCGAGGCTTTCCAGAGTCCGGGCGGACGACACCGTTCGTAGAACTTACGGAGAACTTCTTCCGACTCCGGCGGTGTCAGCAGAGTCACCAGAACTGTGAGCGCGAATCCGAGAACGAAGAGGAGTCCTGCGCCCTGCCACAGGGGTCGGGACTGGAAATCAAGCACGAACCAGACCAGAATGGAAAGGGGCAATCCCAGCACGATCGCCGTCAGTTCCCCCCACACGTTGAAACGCCACCAGAAGAAGCGAAGCCACGACAGGGGCAGAATGAACACCACCATTGCTGAGTTGATGAACAGAAACCAGCTCACCATGCCCTTGACGTAGAACACCGCCACCAGCGCGGCGAAGACGAACAGGAACAAAGTGGCGAGCCGGCTCACCACCACTTCGGTTCGGGTGCTCACCCCAGGTTTGTAGAGGCGGTAGAAATCATTCACGATGAAGCTGCTCCCCCAGTTGATGAGCGAGCTGAGCGTGGACATGAAAGCCGCAGCTTCCGCCGCCACCAGCATGCCCACCAGCCCAGCGGGCAGGTGGCACAGGTTCACCAGCTCGCCCCAAGCGTAGGCCGGATTCTGAATCATCTTTGTCCCGATCGGGGCAGCACCCACCTGTTCGAGCAGGTCCTTCGACCAGAACTGGGAAATGGCGATGACGCCGAGTCCGATCAGTGGCAGCGTGCGGAGAGAGAGGGCGAGGAATGCGTTGAAAAGCTGCCCTCCCATCGCGTGGCGTTCGTTTTTGGCACTCAAGAACCGCTGCGCTGTCATGCCCTCGCCCGCCGTGGGCGAACCGGCGAAGAAGAGACCCTGCACGACCAGGAAAAGTACGGTGGCCAGCGGTATCAAATCGGTTGGGGGAAACTGTTGCAGGGCATCCGGCCGGATGCGATTGGCCTGCGCCACGATCTGCTCCCAACCACCCAGGCGATCCAGGGCCAGCCAGAAGAACACCGTGTTGCCGATCAGCAGGATGAAGAACTGCACCACATCCGTGAACACTACACCCACGAGCCCCCCGAAGAGCGTGTACACCAGCGTCACGCCCCCGAACAGCAAGAGGATTTGCGCTTCCGACAGGGGCACGATGGGCGCGATCGTCTTCGCGAAGAACCCGGTGATGTAGCCGATCACGAGGACGGCGATGCCGAACATGAAGAAAGCGTACACCTGGCGAGCCAGGAGAGCCCGTTGCCCACCGTACCGCAGGGTGATCAGCTCGGCCGTGGTCACAATCCCCATCCGCCGCCAGAGCCGCGCCCAGATGATGGCGACGAGCGGCATCCAGATGATCCACGAGGCCCACCACAGCCAGTTGCCGGTGAGCCCGAAGACAAACACCATCATCACAAAGCCGCCGTTCCCGGACTGGTAGGTGGCGGTATTCGAGAAGCCGATCGCCCACCACGGCAAGCTGCGGCTTCCCGTGAAGTAACCGCTGGCCCCCTCCCGAGCGGCGCGGCGACTGAAGCGCAAACCGGTGCCCAGCGAAACCGCGCACAGCAGGACCACGATGAGCCAGGCAGTAGGACTCACGGCGCCCTCCGAGTGAAGTCGGCGTACGCGCGATCGCAGAATTTGCGGGGAGCAGAATCAGCGCCCCCGGGATGACCCCTCACCCAGATATCACAAACGACGAGACAGATTGCCCGACTCCGCGCTCCGTAACTTCCTACACCGGCAAGCTCCGTGCAGCACCCACCTCTCACCCGAGCGAGTAGACCGTCTCTCTGAGGGTTTTCCACTGGTCATCTTTCATGTACGTCGCGGTGAACAATGTCACCCCATCCGCGCCGTTCTCCACCGCCACACGAACAGCCCTATCCAGTTCCTCAGGAGGCAGCCATTTCACAAACAGCCCGCTGTAAAGCCCGGCCTTGCCGGCAAGTGCGGTCACCCCTTCGCGCGTCACTTCCCCAATCCAGTCGGCGTCGCCGTTGTAGTACTTGTGGTACATCATCGGGTGGAAGGCATCGAGGTTCCAGCTGGGCCAGTCCTGACGAACAAGCCTGCGAGCAATCGTCGGCGAGGGGAACACGGCGGCTGTGAGCATTTTGCCCTTGGCGTGAGCCACCTCGACCAGACGGTTCACCAATTGGGTGACGCGATCGTACCTGAATTGCCGCCATTCTTCGCTCTGGGAAGGATCCTCCAGATCAAGAGGGTCAAGCCCGCTCTGCTTTTTGAAGAGCTCCCTGCACACGGGGCAGTAGCAGAAGTCGTACTCCGGGTACTCTTTGTCCTGCACCAGATTGTAGCGCGGCTGAATCCCGACGGGGAGAATCACGTCCGGGTAGCGAATGTAGTCCAAATGAACACCGGCGAGACCGTCAATGTCCGCAAGGGCGTCCACCCGAGACGCGAGGTAGTCCTGCACTTCCTTCCGCGATGGGCACAGCCACGTGTACCCCGGGATGTACGGGGGCTTTTCCAGACACGATACCCCCTCCCGGTTGATCATGAACCAGTCCGGGTGACCTTGTTTCACTTCTTCATCAGTGCAGCGCAGAGCGATGATCCAGTTGTGCAGCTCCACCCCTGTTTCTTTGGCCAATGGAACCAATTCCCGGATCGTCTCCGGTTTGGCCAGCACGAGGGCACCTTCCACTCCGTGCTCTTTCATCGTCGTGAAGATGGCCCGCCACTCCTCCGGGGTAGAGTACTGTTTTTCTGTAAGCCAGGCCCAGTTCTTCACCTTCGGGCCGCGTTTCGAACAGCTCGTCAGCAAAGCAGGGCCAGCGAAGAGCCCCGCCATCCCGAGCGCCCCCGTTTTGAGGAACCCACGCCGAGTGAAGCCGGAACTCACGTTCGATCGCTCAGAGGCATTCGTCGTTCGTGTGGCTTTCATGTCACGCTCCTCCCTGGGTTTCGGTGTGCAGCGCTACCACGGCGATCCCGGCGACTGAGCTCACCCCGGATGTTCCTCCGGGGAACTCACGGAGCCCCGTCCGGCTGCGTCCCGCCTTCGGTTCTCCACAAAAAGAAAAAACCCGGACCCACTCAACCTTGTGAGCAAGTCCGGGATCTCCACCCTTTCCGATCGCGACGTTCGCACAGAAGGTAACCCTCGGCGATGGACGGGGAAAAGCAGTCAGTCCTGTACCGCTTCGACTCTTTCGAGTTCGGGGAACTGCTCCCGCAGGGTTTGTTCGATTCCCATCTGCAGGGTGAACTGCGAGAAGGGGCAGGAGCCGCACGCGCCCGTCAACCTAACCCTCACAACGCTTCCTTCGACATCGACGAGTTCCACATCACCCCCGTCCATCTGGATCGCGATTCGGATCTTCTCCAGAGCCTTCTCGACTTCTTCACGCGTCATATCAGGCATCCGCTTTCACCACCTCCTCTTGGGTCGTGGTCTCCGCGGGAGTTTCCCCGGGAACCACGGCATCCTTCTTCACGGGCTTCTTCACATCCTCATAGCCTTCCGGCACCTTCCCTCGCCACACGTAGCTATTGGTCGGGCACCGTTTCCAGGCAATGGGCAGGTCGTCCACTTTGTAATTGACGATCTTCGGCAAATTGCCTTCCATCACGATCCCGCCCGACGGAACGAATTTCGGATTGGCGCACACGCCGCAGGTCACGCAGCCGACGCTACACACTTCCCTCACGGCTTTCCCTTTGTCCTGCGACACGCACGCAAGGTACATCTTCTGGCTCACCGGGATGAGCGCCATCACGCCGCGCGGACACACCTGCACGCAGATTCCGCAGCCCGTGCACTTCTCTTCGATGACGACCGGCAACCCATTGTCGTTCATGTACATTGCGTCGAACGGGCAGGCCCGTACACAGGTCCCCAGGCCGAGACAACCGTAGGTGCAGGCCTTGTGACCCCCATCCACCAGCTCGGCCGCAGCGCAGTCCTCGATCCCGCGATACTCGAACCTCTCTTTGGCTTCGGCTTTCCCCCCCTGACACTGCACCACAGCTACTTTCTTTTCGACGCTGAGGTCCACTTCGACACCGAGGATCCGAGCGATTTCCTGAGCCACGCTAGCTCCACCGACGGAGCATCCGTCCACGGATGCATCCCCGCGAACCACAGCTTCCGCGAAGGCTGAACAACCCGGATAGCCACAGGCCCCGCAGTTGGCGTTGGGCAAGAGTTCCGCCACCTGCTCAACCCGGGGATCCACCTCCACGGAGAATTTCTTGCTGGCTAAGGCCAGACCGGCTCCGAACAGAATGCCGAGTCCACCGACAGCGACGATGGAAGACACGATCGTGGGATCCATCGCAACCCACCCTCTCACAGTTTTCCCGCTCCAGCCCTACAAAGTGGTCAGTCTTCGCGGAAAATAGGACTCGGACGCTGCAAATCCAAGAGAATTTATCGCCGCTAA
>CAYXFI010000127.1:0-9375 GCA_964464205.1 uncultured Cytophagia bacterium | reverse complement strand
GGGCACACTTCTCTTCGGACGGAAAGACTTTGCGCAAAGCTCCCTGCGACCTCTGTGACCCTCCGGTGAAAATGCGTTCCCGGTTTCTACCCAAAGTCACACGGAAACGGGCGTAGTAGAACTAAGCCCACCTGTCTCCCTGCATGCGCCACGTCCTGATACCACCCGCAACCGCGTCAGCGCTCGTCCACCTGAAACGCGGGAAACGTGACCCAGGCGCCCTACGGATCTCCCCCCTCCGCACAGCCAGCGGTGGAAATCCCAGTTTTGCCCGCCCGCACCGCGGGCTGGAGCGGCACATGCAACCCCGGGCCACGAGCCGCTTCTCGGAACACTGGGGATCCCACTCCTGCAACTGGACTGCTTCCTCAGGCCTCTACTATCCGCCACGACCCACCGCTCAAGCAGGTGGCACGGCAGTCGGAAAAAGCCCCTCCCGTTCGCCCCGTCCGCTGAAGACCTGGGCCGGATGGCGAGTCCGCTCACGTCGCTCCCAGCCCCGGTTTGCTCACCAGTGGGTTCGCCTTACCTCAGAGTGGGACCCCCTCTGGCAAGTGAATAATCTCGAAACACACGCAGCGTTGCAATTCGGCCGGGAGACTTGTAGATTCGCGCGGGTTCGGCCACGCAGTGCTGCTGGAGGCGCGCACGATGGTCACGGGATTCAGCAGTCGCAAGACGCTCCGCTTAGTCCTCGCCCTCTTGCTCCTATTGGACGTCTCACTACCCGCCGCCGCGCAACCAAGACCGCCCCTCACACCTCGCTGGGTGTTCAAACCGTGGATGTGGGAGGACGACGAGAACACCGCCGAAGCGGTTTGGGATCTCGTGCGAGGATGCGAAAGGCACGACATTCCGCTCGGTGCCGTGATCATCGACAGTCCGTGGGAGACCGCCTACAACAACTTTCGGTTCGACACTCGACGCTACCCCAATCCAAAGGAGTTCATTCAGCAACTGCATCAGCACGGCGTCCGCGTGATCATGTGGATTACCAGCATGATCAACGTCTCATCCAAAGACGCCGGCGCGGACACGGCGCTCTGGCGGTACTGCTACGAGCGCGGCTACTTCCTCGGTGGCGGTGTGCTGGCCAACTGGTGGAAAGGCACGGGCAGTTTCTTCGATTTCAGCCACCCGGATGGCCTGGAATTCTGGAAATCTCTCATGGACACCGCCTTCGCGTACGGCATCGACGGTTGGAAGGTGGACGGAACCGACTCGTACTCCGGCGTTCTGCAATCCTACATGGGGCCAATCGACCAGGATCAGTACGCCAGATTGTACTACTGTACGTTCGCCAGCTACACGCAGGAACGGTTGGGGGCGGACCGGGGGATGATCGTGGCCAGACCCAGGATTCACGGCCGAAATCGCTGTCCCGTCGAGTGTCTGATCAGCGGCTGGGTCGGTGATCAAAGGAAAGATTGGAGCGACCGCGGATTCCTCGAAGCACTGCGCGACATCTTTGATTCGGCAGAACACGGATACGCCGTGATCGGCTCCGACATCGGGGGCTATTCCAGACAAGCGCCAATCCCCAAGCGACTGTACATCCGTTGGGCCCAGTTCGGGGCCCTCTGCCCGCTGATGGAGACGGGCGGCCGCGGCGACCACCGGCCCTGGTCCTTCGACGACGAGACGGTGCAAATCTACCGCTACTACGCCAAACTGCACACGGAGCTGATTCCCTACCTGTACAGCGACATGATTCGCGCTCACAAGTACGGCGGCGGGATCATTCGGCCGCAGCCCGGGCACTGGCAGTACCTGCTGGGACCGGATCTGTTGGTGGCCGTCGTGTACCAGGACGTGGAAGCACGGACCGTCGACCTTCCCCCTGGGCTCTGGGTCGACTACTGGGACGAAAGCCGGGTGTTCGCCGGAGGCCTCAGCCTCGAGGTGTCCGCTCCCTTGCCGCGCATTCCCCTCTTTTACCGGGTAGGTGCCGTCATCCCCATGGAAGTTGTGGATGGCACCACTGGTCACGGTTCGGGCATGTCCGCTGGATTCAGCACGCTGGCGTTGTTCCCCGGGGATGAGCCCACCGAACGGACGATCTACCGCTCCCCCACAGACAGTTTCCGGATCAAAATGCAAGCTGTCCGTCCCACGGCCGCGCAGGGTTCGATGGAAATCAGCGCGCAGGGAAGGGTTGGTGACGCAATCCTGCGCATCTGGTGCGAAACGGAGGCTCTGGATGTCCGTATGGAGGGCTCCCCCTTACCGGCGCTGGCAAGCTGGTCGGAACTGGAAGTCGCATCCACGGGGTGGTACTGGGACGGTAGGCACGCCTGGGTCAAGATTCGGGATTGGGCGGACGCCGCGGTCCGGATCAACCTGAAAGAAGACCGTGTCCCGCCGCGGGTACTGTGTGTCCACGCTGCCGACAGCACACACATCCTCGTGTTCCTTTCGGAACCGATCGCCCGGGATCAGGTTCCCGGGGCCCAGTCCTTCGAGGTCCCGGGGGGACCACGAGTGTTGGGGGTGGAGGTCGACCCATCACGCCGGGCCCTGGTGCTTTCCACGAAGCCGCTGGTGCCGGTATCGAGCTACACGTTGCGGATTCCCTCACTCGTAGACGACGCGGGCAACCGTTCCTCGCCGCAGATCGTCACCTTCCGCTATCTGGGACTGGAAGGCGGCCTCCTTCCCAGCGCCTTCGAACTGCACCCGCCCTTCCCGAACCCGTTTCGCCTCTCCATCCGCTTTCTGGTGGACCTCCCCCTTGACACGTGGTTCCGGCTGGCCGTGTACGACGTGCTCGGCCGTCGCGTGCGGTTGCTACTGGAGCAGCAGGCTCAGGCGGGCCGCTACCTCTTTTGGTGGGATGGGAAGGCCGAAAATGGTCGTCCTGCCCCCGCTGGCGTCTACCTGCTCCGGCTGGAAACGCCCTACTTCAGTCCGGTTCGAAAGGTCACGCTACTGCGTTAGGCAGTGACCCGGCTCAGGGATTGCCCCAAACCTCCCGCGCCACTTCAATGGCCATCTCCACGCGATTGAAGGGAGGCATCAAGTACACGCCGTCGACCTCGCCGCGCGCTTCGCGCAGGATCTCTCGCGCAATCGCGATTCCCTCCTCCATTCCGCGCTCTCCGGCCTTCAGCATCCGGTCGCGCAGGACCTGTGGAATCACCATCTCCGGGATTTCATTGTGCAGGAACTCGGCGTGCTTGTAGTTCCGCAGGGGCAGAATTCCCATGAAGATCGGGACGCCGAGGGGCCGCGCGCGCGACAGGAATCGCTCCAGCAGCCGCAAATCGAAGATGGGCTGGGTGAACACGAATTCGGCGCCCTTCTCCACCTTCTGTTCGAGGCGGGCCATTTCGCGATCGAAATCCACCGCCGCCGGATTGGCCCCCACGCCGACCGTGAACGACGTTGGCTCACCCGTCGGCCGGCCGGTCAGGTCCATCCCTTTGTTCAGCAGGTCGATGAGGTGGACCAGACCGATCGAGTCGACGTCGAACACGCCCGTGGCGTCCGGGTAGTCGCCCATCACCGGCGGATCGCCCGTGACGGCAAGGATGGTGCGGATTCCGAGCGCGTGCGCCCCGATCAGCTCGCTCTGCAGCCCGATGAGGTTGCGGTCGCGGCAGGAAAGGTGGAGAATCACGTCGATCCCCACGGTTTCCCGAATCAGGTGCGCCAGAGCCACCGGGCTCATCCGCGGGCGGGCGAGCGGGCTGTCGGCAATGTTGATCGCGTCCACACCCGCCTCCTTCAGACGAAACGCGGCCTGCAGTGTCCTCCCCGGGTCGATGCCTTTGGGCGGATCGAGCTCCACCGAGATGAGGAAATCCTTGCCCAACCTCCGGGCGAACCGCGTGGCGACCTCGGCTCCCTTCTTCTTTTCTTCCTCTTCCTCAACAATTTCCACGGCCGTCGGTTCGACTCGCCGCCGTTTGCGCGGGTGCGGCTTAAGGCCGGCCACGGCCTGAGCAATGGCCCGGGTGTGCTCCGGCGTGGTACCGCAGCAGCCGCCCACGATATTCGCCCCCGCTTCGACGAAACGCCGCGCGTACTCTCCGAAGTACTCCGGCGAGCTCAGGTAGATGTAACGCCCGTCGACCAGGCGAGGCAGACCTGCATTGGGCATGGCCGAGACGAACGCGTCCACCGTCGAAGCGATGCGCTCCACCGCGTCGAAAACAACCTGGGGACCGACGCTGCAGTTCACGCCCACCACCGTGGCGCCCCGCTCCACCAGCTCCATCGCCACCTCGTGTGGCTTGTCCCCCACGATGGTCTTGCCTTCTTCCGTAATCGTGATCTGTGCGATGATTGGCAAATCCGTGGTCTCCCTCGCCGCCTGCAGTGCGACGAGCAATTCCCGCAGGTCGCCGAACGTCTCGAGGATGATCGCGTCCACACCCCCCTCAACGAGCGCGGCGATCTGCTCCCGAAAAGCCTCCCGCGCCTCGTCCGGCGAAACCACACCCACGGGGGCAAGGGGCTTGCCGAGCGGCCCCACGGAACCGGCGACCCAGGCCCGATCCCCGGCCACTTCCCGGGCCAGCTCCGCTCCCCGGCGGGCAATTTCCCTCACCCGGTCGTCCAGGCCGTGTTTGCCCAGCTTGAAGCGGTTCGCCCCGAACGTGTTGGTCTCGAGCACCTCCGCCCCTGCTTCGAGGTAGTCCCGGTGCACCTGCTGGACCATCTCCGGCTGCCACAGGTTCAGCGCGTCGAAGCAGTGGTGGTACGCCACTCCCCTGGCGTACAGCAAGGTACCCATCGCGCCGTCGGCCACCACGATGCGTTCCGACAGGGCCTCAAGCAACCTCTGTGCGCGGTCTTTGCTCCCTCTCATTCCTTCGCTCACTGCTGAACACTCCACCTACTCTCAAGTCTCACAAAAGGGCCAGCGCCTCCACGCCTGGATCCCGAGCAGTGCCAATGCCACGTGCGCCCGCTCGGGCTTCGGGCCGCCCTACCGAGGGTGGCCCCGCCTACCCTCGGCACGCCCCAGGATCCGGCCCACAGGCCACGGTCGCGAAATTCCGCCCGGTCCGAAGCCTTCACACCTGTCCCAGTAAGCCCGTCACGGTCTCCCGGATCCCCTCCCGTCTCCGTCACAACCGGGCCCCTGCAGTTCGGGCGGACCAAAGTCGAATTGACTCCCGCTACTCTCATTCAAGCCCCTGCAGAAAGGGATTGTGCCGCCGCTCCTGGCCGACGGTGGTGGCTGGGCCATGTCCCGGCACCAGATTCCAGTCATCGTCAAGAGCCAGAATCACGTTCCGAATGGACTGAAGCAGGAGCTTCTCGTCTCCTCCCGGCAGGTCTGTCCTCCCCACCGACCCGGCGAATACCAGGTCCCCGACCCACGCCGTACGCGACGGCGAGTGCAGCAGGCACACGTGCCCGGGGCTGTGTCCCGGCGTGTGACGCACAACGAGCTCGCATCCCTTGCCCAGGGACAGCACCTGACCGTCCGACAGATCCTCGAAGCCTTCGATCGGGTCCGGGTCGGGGAGGCCAAACAGGTTCGCCTGCAGCGGGAGGTTTGCGAGGAGCCCTCGATCTGCGGGGTGCAGATACAGCGGAGCCCCGTATTTCCGCGCCAGTCCACCCGCCGCTCCGGCGTGGTCCACATGCGCGTGCGTCAGCACGACCCCCACGGGGCGCAAGCCGCGGTTCGTCAGCCACTCCTCAATCCGGTCGCGCTCGTCCCCGGGATCGATGACCAGACAGTCGGCAGAACCGTCCGACCAGAGGACCGAGCAATTCGTCGCCAGCGCCCCCACGGAGAATGTCTCGTGTCTCAATCGCACTCGCAAAACCGTCGCTTTCCGGGTTCTACGCCCATGGGCCGACCCCGGTCCCCGTAGGCCGAGGGACAACGAGCTGTCCGAGGCTCCGAGGCCGCACTAACGAATGTCAGTGGTCGCTTTTGGTCAGAATAGCTGCCCGCGGATTCCTGTGCCCCTCCGCGTCAGAACACCTGCTCCATGCTCACCAGCCACCGAAAATCCAGCTCGGGCTTGCGGCGCCCGGCCCCGTCCAGGCCTGGATCGCTAACCCAGATGGGGAAATCCAGTCGCAGGTACCACACCTTCATCAGTCTGTAGCGGAGGAAACGAACGCCCACGCCGGCGTCGGCCAGGGTCTTACGGGCTCCGGTAACGGGCCATACGGAGCCCACGTCTACGAAAACGGCCACCGTAGGCCGGCCGAGCAGCGTCGACAGGAGGGGGATCGAGCGATTCAGACGCCGCCCCAGCTCCAGGTCGGCCGCCACCAGGCTCTCGCCCGCCAGCGGACGGTCCACGTATCCTCTCAGGTTCCCTCCTCCAGGCATGTGGTACCGCAATTCCGGCGGCAAAGCCCCCCGGCTGCGCAGGAAGTGGCGTTCGAAACGCTCCCGCGGGCTCGCTCCCTCGATCCAGTACAGATCCTGCAAAGGAGGCGAATCGCCGAAGGAAGTCCCGGCGAAGAGACGGACCGAGGCTCGCCATCGGCGCCAGTTGGGTTGGAGAGTGGCCTCGGTCCAGGCCTTTGCGAAGCGGAGTCCTCCGCCCGCTACTTCTTTCGCGGCTTCCAGCCGGAAAGCGAGATTGCTCTTCCACTCCAGCCCCCGAGGATTGACCGTGTACCCGAGCCAGGCGCGCAGGAGCCTGCGATCCTCCCAGTCCGGAAAGCTGCGCCGACTTCCGTCCCACAGGACCTCGCGAATGGTGTAGTCGCGATCGTACACGTCGGAGTAGTTGAGCACCAGAGAGAAACGGTGCTGCGGCGGCAGAGTGATGAACCGGCTCCACGTCCACTGCAATCTCGCTTCGGCCAGGTAGCGTCCTTCCAGCTTGGCCACCCTCACACCGTAGCGAGCTCGCCGTCCCAGAGCGGGCAGGGGATCGCTGTACCGCAAAAATCCGTCCACGGCCCCGGAACGCAGCCCCGTCCACATTCCAAACTCGACATTGCGAAGCACGCCGCGATACGTACCGCGCGCTCGGAATCCAAGCCGCAATCCATCCACGTCGTTGTACCAGCCGGAGGGCCGCGCCTGCAGGACGTACTGATCGCGCGGATACTCGAAAAGAGGCACGTAAAGGGGGTACACAGCCAGCCGGACGGTCCCGTTGTTGAGTCGATTCCGGTCGAGAATCTGGTCGCGCGGATCCAGGTGCACGGTCCTAACCCGCGCGTCCGTCACGAAGGTCACCTGGCCCTTCCGAGCCTTGCCGTCCCACCGCTTCACCTGCCGCTCTCCGGTCTCGGTGATCACCTCCACTTCGACCGGCATGACTCCTCTCTCGCGCCTCTCCACCGTGACTACCGTGACCCAGCGGCCATCGGGCTGACGCCGTCGCTCCACGTCCCCCAGAGCGTAGTCCACGAGCACGCTGTCGTGGAGCCACTCGTGAAAGAACCAGCCGAGATCTTGTCCGGAAACCTCCTCGCACACCTCGCGGAAACGTGCCTCGTTCACGTGCTTGAACTTCCACCGGTCGAAGTACGTATGGCAGATGCGGTCCCACACGCTGTCGCCCACCACGTACCGCAGCATTTCGTAGAACAGAGAACCCTTCGTGTACGAATTGGCGCGGTAGGCGTAGGGTTCGCGAAACCGGTAGCCCGGACGCGAGATCGGCTCGTTCAAGCCGCTTTCCATGTAGCGCAGCGCCGAGTTGAGCGTCCGTTCGTGTTCCGTGAGCGGCGGTTGAAGTCTGCGAATGAGACCGGACAATCCACGCTCCCCGCGACCACGCCGACGTTTCCCCTTCGGGCCGTACTTCGTTTCCATGTACCAGCGGGTCTGGAACGTGGTGAACCCCTCGTCGAGCCACGCTTCTTCCTGTTCGTTGTTCGCCAGGATGCCGTAGAAGTAGATGTGACCGACCTCGTGCAGGATCAGCCCCTCGCTCGGCGAGCTGTTCATCACCAGCATTGGGTATTCCATGCCGCCGCCCAGCAGGCCGTGAATGATCGTGAGCTGCGGGTAGGGGTAGCGGCCGAAGCGCGCCGACAGCCACGCCAGCGCGGCAGCACCTCGCCGCGCCACCACCTTCGACCAGCGGGGTTTGGCGTAGGACCGGTACAGCACGTGGACCGGCACACCGTCCCACTCGCCTCGTTCGTAGAGAAAATCGGAGCTGGCCGACCAGGCGAAATCGTGCACTCGCTCGGCGCGAAAGGTGACCGTCCGCAACGAATCCCCCTCCGACATGCGCTCCCGGATTTGCTCTCTGATCCTCCGATACTTTTCCTTCCACTCCTCATCCGAGAGCGTCGTATCTACGCGGACCAGATCCCACCCGGGGTCCCCCTGCACGACCACACCCGTTGCGCCGACGATGTAGTCGAAAGGAACGGTGATCGTCACATCGAACGTGGCGAACTCCCCGTAGAACTCCGTGAGAAAATGAAAGGGTTCGGGGTGCCACCCCTTTTCGTCGTACACGACCACCTTGGGGTACCACTGAGCGAAATCGTACTGTTTCCCCCGGTAGCCCGCTCGACCGGCATGTTTCCGCACCTTCTCGCGGAAATTCAGAGCAACCAGTAGTTCGCCGCCGGGTGGAAGAGGCTGCGGCAACTCTGCCCGCAGAATCGTGTGATCCACGTGGAAGGCGATCACCTGTTCGCTGTACTTCTCACCGGGAGACGACACCGACAGTTCGTCGATCTCGATCCAGCCCCGGTCACGTTCCGGAATGCTGAATCTGCTGTAGAACCGACGAGCTTCGCGCGCCCGCACCGATCCTTCATCCCGGTAAGCGTTCGGGTAGAGGTGCAGGTAGAATTGGCGAAGCGTGTCGGGGGAATTGTTGCGATACAGGATCTTTTCGCTACCCGAAAGCATGTGTCGGCGCGTGTCGAGCTTCACGTCGATCGTGTAGTGGACATCCTGCTGCCAGTAGGCATCCTGTCCCTCGGCCCCGAACCCGAGGCTTCCAACAAGCAAAAGGGCGAAGACAAGGGAACTCCCGCTGCTAGCTCTCATTTGTTCACCACCCCGTTTCTCCGAGTGCACTCCGCAGCGGCGCCGGAGTATTGGAGCGGAACCGGCTGCCCATTCCGAAAGTAAACGGCTCACCCTCGCGCGGATGCTGGCACGAAGATAGAAAAAATCCGCGTCTTCGCAACGCAAGAATCTGGCTCAGTATCGATCCTGATACGGGGGTTGCAATTCCTTCTGGTCAAAAATGGCAGGCGGGTAACTACCCGGCAAACCCAGGGGAAGGCACCTCTCGCAAAGTCGCCGAGCGCGCCAAGCCCCACTTCCCCCAACTGCGGCCCTGTACAAGTGAAATCAACCGCTCGATTGCGCGTGACCAGCCGCGGCCAGCGCCTTGAGACCACAACGCCGGGGCTGTTCTGCCTCAGTTGGAATTGGACGACTAAAGGGCTACCTTTAAGCAATTCACA
>CAYXFI010000126.1:0-9458 GCA_964464205.1 uncultured Cytophagia bacterium | reverse complement strand
CCGAAGTTTGTACGCCGGTACGCTGAGCTGGCCGCCACGATCCGGGAGAGCTGTCGACGTTACATCGAAGACGTGCGCAAAGGCGCCTTCCCCTCGGACGAGGAGAGCTACTGACGGCAAACGCCCCTCGCCGAAATCGGGGAGGGTGCGCCGCGGGTGGACCGGACTCCATGGAAGGACCTGATCACCGCCGACGCAGAACTGGACCCACCAGAGGCTTCGCAGGGCAGTTTGGCCAACGAGGTGTGCGATGGCAGTGCGACTGATTGAGAACGTGCGCGAAATGCAATCGGAGGCCGAAAGCCTCCGCCTGGCGGGCAAGCGCATCGGCTTCGTCCCGACGATGGGCTATCTCCACGAAGGTCACCTCAGCTTGGTACGGATCGCCAGGCAGCGGTCCGACGTGGTCGTCGTCAGCATCTTCGTGAATCCCACCCAATTCGGCCCCACGGAGGACTACGATCGATACCCGCGCGATCTCGAACGGGATCTCCGCCTCGCCGAGGAGGCCGGGGCGGACATCGTGTTTCATCCGAGCGTGGACCAGATGTACCCACAACCCTACTACACCTACGTGAATGTCGAGAAGCTCACCGAGCCTCTGTGTGGCGCGTCCCGCCCCGGGTTCTTCCGGGGCGTCACCACCGTTGTGGCGAAGCTTTTCAACATTGTGAAGCCTCATCTGGCCGTCTTTGGACAGAAGGACGCCCAGCAGGCGATTGTCATTAAACAGATGGTTCGGGATCTGAACTTCGACGTGGAGATCGTCGTCGGGCCCATCGTTCGCGAGCCAGACGGCTTGGCCATGAGCTCACGGAACACCTACCTGAATCCCCAGGAGAGAGAAGACGCCTTGGTTCTCTACCGTTCCTTGCAAAAGGCGAAAGAACTGATCGACCTCGGCGAGAGGAACGCGAGCAACATTAAGCGGGAAATGGAGAAGATCATCACATCCGTACCGACAAGCCGCATCGACTACGTCTCGATCGTGGACGCGCAAACGCTCGACGAGGTGGAGAACCTGAGTGGGGAGGTTTTGATCGCGGTCGCGGTGTGGATCGGGAAGGCTCGACTGATCGACAATCTAGCGGTAAACGTCCGATCCGCAGCCACCACCTGAGCGAGACCCGGGGAAATCCACCCTCGGCGTCGCCCGATCCCACAACGCCGGGATTCGGTCGGCGGACCTGCCTGCTCCTTGTGTACTGTCTTTCAAAGAGGGGGTAGGTACGTCCCCTTTGGCACTTGGTTCTTTTCCCAGGGACGAGGTCTGCACGGATGCCAAAGTCACAACAATCCGCGTCGCACATCGCTCACACCGCCGTGATCCTGGCGGCCGGAAAGGGCAAGAGGATGCACTCACCGCTGCCCAAAGTGCTACACGAGCTCGACGGCCGGCGCCTCATCGACTACGTTCTCGATCTCACGGAGAAGCTGGAGAGTTCCCAGACCGTCGTCGTTCTGGGTCACGGACGGGCTGCTGTTGCCGCGGCGTTGGAGGGACGGCGGGTGTCCACAGTAATTCAGGATCCCCCACTGGGAACGGGCCACGCCGTGATGCAGGCGTTGGCGGCGGTGTCGGACACCACTCTGCCCGTGCTGGTGCTGGCTGGCGACACTCCGCTGCTGCGTCTGGGGACGGTGCGCAACCTCCTGAGTACCCACCGCACCGAGGAAGCCAGCGCCACAGTGCTCGTGGCGGAGGCGGACAATCCGACGGGCTGCGGCCGCATCGTGCTGGACGAGCGGGGAAACCTGCGACGAATCGTAGAGGAAACCGACGCCAGCGAAGCCGAACGAGCCATCCGTCTCGTGAACACTTCGACGTACGTCTTCGAGTTCGGGGCACTGCAGTGGGCGCTGGCCCAACTGACTCCCGACAACGCCCAGGGCGAATACTACCTGACGGACGCGATCGGCATTCTCGTCTCCGCGGGACACCGGGTGCGAACGGCCAAAGCGGCTTTCTTCGAGGAGACGCTCGGGATCAATTCGCCGCAGGACCTCGAGAGGGCCAAGCGCTTCCTGGCACGTCTCGGATCTGCTGCCTGAGTGAGACGGATCGGAGACAGGAATCCGCTCAACCGGGCAAATCGACCAACGCGTTCTCTGCTGGGACGGGCGAGCGAATTGTCGACGCATTGTGGAGACGACTCAGGCCTACGCACCGGTTCCCACGCGCTCTCAGAAAACCTCGCTCCACACAGGTGTGCCTGCAGTCAATTCCGGAAGCCGGTGTGGCTGCCCTGAAGTGAGTCAGGATCATCCCGGGAACGGAGCCTCACGGTCCAAAAATCGGGTTGATTTTCAGAGGCGAAATCGCTTTATTAGCGGCGAGTGGTGAGGCCTGGTAAAGCCTCGGCCTCTGGCTGAACGGAATTCCACTCGGGACCGCGGTAGTGGTAGGCAGCGGGCGGGAGCGCAGACGAAGGAGGTGATGGCGATGCGCCGTGCGCTGGCGTTTGCAACGGTTTTTCTGCTACTGGGGCAAAGCGTTGCGCTGGCGCAGCTCAAACCGCAACGGGTGCAAAGCGATTTCGGAAGCCGGTTGAGAACACCCACCACGGGATCCCCGCTCGTCGGGTGGCTCGGTCTCGATCCCTCCAAGTTCCAGATGCACCAGTCGTACACCCTTTCGTTTGCTTCGGTGGGAGGACACACATTCTCGCAGGGGCTGTACCTCAACACCATGACCTACCGATTCTCGCCGAAACTGGTGGCCCAGCTCCAACTGGGCATGCTGCACCAGCCTCTGGGGGGAGTACTGGGCTCGAGCACGCTGGGCAACCGCTTCTTCGTCTCCGGTGCCCAGGTGATTTTCCGGCCCAGCAAGAACGTGCAGTTGCACTTCCAGTACGGAGCTTATCCCTACGGCTACTACGGCTACCAGGGGTACGATTACTACTACGAACGGCTCCATCCCGGCTGGTACAGCCCACGGGCGCGCTTCTTCGACGAGGAATAAGGCGAGAGGGGATGGAGAAACTTCGTCAGCCCCTCGAGCAGGCGGGTGCCTGCGCTGCAAAGAACCAAGTTCACTGCCCGAAAGCGACTTACACGGGATAGGTCTCCGACACCGGAGAGCGGGTGAGGATCCGCTCAGGCTGTGCAGTCGCGATTGGCCCGAGCGGCGACCCGATGGATCCCCGCGGTTTCCGGCGCCTCAGGTGGTCCCGTCTCCCGCACGATTGTTCGACACGAACAGGTAGCGGCAATCGGGGATGAGGGACACACCGACCGGTAAGGGAGGGTGTGTATGTCTCCTGCTCGCCAAACGATGAGAGGCAGAAGAGTGCCTCCGCGCACCACGAGAAGACCAGCCCCGAAGAGCAAAGGGCTCAAGAGTTCGCTTCTCACAGGCCTGATTTGGCTCCTCGCGGCCGTGAATCTGGTGTTGGTCCTCTCGCTTATCTCTCGCATCGTTGCGCCGGAGAACCCACCCCAGGGGGTCTTGAAGGCCGAAGACAGCCTCAAAGTGGAAGTGCTGAATGGCTGCGGTAAGCCCGGCCTGGCGAAAGAAGTGACGGACTACCTGCGCCAACGGGGGTTCGACGTGGTCAGCTTCGGGAACTACCAGATCGGAGACAAGCTGAACTTCAACGTTCCCAAGACTCTCGTCATCGACAGGCGCTCCATGGACCTTCGCAACGCCAAGAGAGTAGCCGAGGCGCTCGGCGTGGCCCGATCGGAGGTGTTGGCAGAGCTCAACGAGGCTAAGGCACTCGACGTCACCGTGATTCTCGGGAAGGACTATCGGGACCTGCGGCTCTACAGAGACTAACGTGTCGGGGAAAGGCAACTACGAGTATTCCCAGTCGGACGTGCGGTCCGGCCGTAGCCCGGGTACACTTCCAACAAGGTGACCCATGGAACCCTCCTGAACAGGAGGTTTTTTGTTTGGGGGCAACCGTACGTCTGCCAGAGCACGGAAGAGTTCAGGATCGGGGAGGAGACGGATGGACCACGGTATTCTGTCCTGCGGGCCATCGAACGGGAACCCACTGCGGACGACGGAAGAGTGGTCGCACGCGCGGGACGGACTCAGAGCCAGGTTGATTCGATGAACGGCTGGCTGCTCTTCTACAACACACTCATCGTGCCGGCCCTGTACGGGGGATTCCACCTATTGAGCCCGGTGCACCGCAAGATCCGCCACGGTATCCGTGGCCGAAAAGGTCTGTTCGAAAGGCTGCGACAGCAGGCCGAGCAAATGGGCACCGACCCACGGCTCTGGATCCACGTCTCCTCACTCGGTGAATACGAGCAGGCGAAGCCTATCGCCTCCTTTGCCAAAGAGCGATGGCCCGAGCTGAAGGTAGTTGTCAGCTTTTTCTCCCCCTCCGGCTACGAACACGCGAACACCACCGGAGTAGATGCCATCACGTATCTCCCGTTCGACTCTCCCCCGAATGCCAGGCGGTACGTGGAGCTACTCCGCCCCTCCGTGGCTGTGGTGGTGAGACACGACATCTGGCCCAACCACGTGCGTGCCCTGCGTCAGGAAAACATCCCGGTCCTGCTGGTCGATGCATCCCTCCCACCCCGCCGGGGACTGGCGGGGACCCTCGCTCGCGGCCTGTATCGAAGGCTGTTCTCGCTGTTCAGCGCAATCTGCGCTATCTCACGGGAGGAGGCGGAGGCCATCTCGCGTCTTGTCCCGGGGACGAGAGTAGAAACCTGCGGGGACACCCGCTACGACCAGGTTGTGCGGAGAGCGAGGGAACTGGCGCCGATTCGCGACCTGGTGGACCACCCGTCGTTCAAAAACATTGATCTCATCGTCCTCGGAAGTACCTGGCCGTCTGACGAAGACGTCCTCTTCCCGGCCCTGGTACCCTGCCTCAAACGGCCCCACACCAGGGCCATCGTTTGCCCGCACGAGCCTTCGGAAGATCGCGTACTGGACATCGTGGAATACTTTCGACAGGCTGGATTCCGGCCGGTCACCCTTTCGGCCTGGCGACAACAACCAACGGACGACTGGGACGTGATCGTGGTGGATAGCGTGGGGCTACTGGCGAACCTCTACGCTCTGGGGCAGGTGGCCTACGTCGGCGGGAGCTTCGGGCCTGGGGTTCATTCCGTTTTGGAACCGGCCGCCCACGGCCGGGCCATCGTGGTGGGGCCGCGCTACCACAATTCCCCCGACGCGAGGCTCCTCGTCGAAAAGGGCACGGCCCGCGTGGTCGAGAACGTCGAAGACGCCAGACGGACGTTCGAAGAGCTGCTGGACGACCCGTCCTCGCGGGAGAGAATGGCCGTAGAGGCCCTCGAGCTGGTGCGCAGCCACACCGGCGCCGCCGAGAACATCTTGGATCTGATTGCCGAGTACGTCAAGGAGCTGCAGTGAGATGGCACTGAGGACCGTCCGCCCACTCCGCTGGCTCGGCGATGCGCTCCTGATCCTGGATCAAACCCGGCTCCCGGTGGAAATTCGATACCGGCTCCTGTACACGGTCGAGGGTGTCGCTGAAGCCATCGAGCGCCTCCGGGTGCGCGGGGCCCCGGCGATCGGCATCGCAGCGGCCTACGGCGTCGTTCTCGGAATCCTCCGTTCCAAAGCCAGGACGGAAGAAGAGCTGTCCAGGGCCGTGGAGGAGGCCATCGACCGATTGGCCTCCACACGACCCACCGCGCGCAATCTCTTCTGGGCTCTGGAGCGAATGCGCGAAGTGTCGAATCGCCACATTCGCCGGGGCCGTTTCCACCTGCGACGAGAACTCGAGCGTGAGGCCCACGCTATCTGGCAGGAGGACAGCCAGGCCTGCCGAGCGATGGGCCACCACGGCGCCCGGTTGCTGCCGGAGCAGTGCACCGTCATCACGCACTGCAACGCAGGGGCTCTCGCCACAGCTGAGTTTGGAACTGCTGTGGGAGTGATCTACGCGGCCGCGGAGGCGGGGAAACGGGTCCGCGTCTACGTCGACGAGACGAGGCCCTTGCTGCAGGGAGCCAGACTGACGATGTGGGAACTGATGCGCGCGGGCATTGACGCCACGCTCATCTGCGACAACGCCACCGCCTTCGTGATGCAGCGAAATCGGATCGACGCTGTGCTAGTGGGCGCGGACCGCATCGCCCGCAACGGCGACGTGGCCAACAAGGTCGGCACGTACAATCTGGCCGTATTGGCAAAAGAGCACGGCGTGCCGCTCTACGTCGTGGCGCCGTCTTCTACGTTCGATCTCAACACGCCCACCGGCGAGGAAATCCCGATCGAGGAACGGGACCCGGCCGAGGTCACTCACGGCTTCGGCAAGCAGACAGCGCCTCCAGGTGCGAACGTGTACAACCCCGCGTTCGATGTCACCCCCGCTCGGCTGGTCACGGCCATCGTCACCGAGAAAGGCGTGATCTACCCACCCTACGACCGGAATATCCCCCGCGTCCTCGCATCCAAAGGCACTCGCTGACCCAAACCAAACTGACGCTTGACGAACCGCGCAAACCCTCACCCACCGCGTCCAGCCCACCCGCCTCAACCGGATTCACGAACAGCCGTTCCTCACCGACCGCAGCGTCCTCGACGGGGGACAAACCCTGTAGACTGCGAGGACCGACCGGTGGCAGGGCAAAAACGAGCGCTCGCCCCGGAAGGACCGTCAGAGTGACCACGGCCGCTGGCCCAAATGGCGGGCCCAATGCCATCTACGGATGGTTCGCTGCAGCACAGCCTCGCCCAGTCACGCGCAGCCCGTCATTTGCTGCTACCGAGGTCACAGCCACCGCCAACCACCTCGCCGGCGGGATCCCATCCCGTCCTCAGAGGGCTGTGCTCCGCCGGATGTTGAGACCACCGGGCAGCGGGAGCGGTCCCCCGACGTGCCCGTGGCCCTGCGAAATCCTACCGCTCCCCCAAGTACAGCACAGGTCATTTCCGAGCCGCTTTCACGTTCGCAGCGGGAAGCGGACCGCAGCGTCCTGCTCGGACGATCGGTACACGCCGACAACCAGTTCCAGGGCTTTCCGCCCTTCCGCACCGGTGACCAGCGGCTCGCCACCCTCCACGATCGCCCTGTGAATATCCCGGAACTGACGTCGGAAGGGCTCGATGTCGATGGCCATCGCTTCCCGCGCGCCCGATTGATGCACCTCCGCGAGGGGCGGCTCTTTGTCGTAACCTTCCACCTCCCAGAGCACAAGGCTATCCCCCTCAAACCGTGCACTTCCCTTCTCCCCGTGAATCTCCACGCGGGCCGGGAAACCCGGCTTTGTGGCAGTGGAAGCCTCAAGTACCCCGAGTGTGCCTCCCTTGAACTCCAGCAGAGCAATGGCGTGGTCCTCCACGGGGATCTGGTGAGCCACCGTCCGGGCCTTCCCGGTCAGGCGCTCCACCGGGCCGACCCACCAGAGCAGCAGATCGATGAAATGGATGGCCTGATTGATCAGCACGCCGCCCCCCTCGAGATCGGTTGTCCCGCGCCACGCATCCTGGTCGTAGTAGGCTTGCGGACGAAACCACTTCACGTAGGCGTCGGCCTGGAAGATACGCCCAAAAGCGCCTTCGCGGATCGCCCGGTACAGAAACTGCGCCCCGTCCGTGAAGCGGTACTGACTGATCACCCCCAAGGTCACACCCGCTTCTTTGCAGGCGGCGATCAACGCGTCCGCGCCCGCCAGGTTGGCGTCGATGGGTTTCTCGACGATCACGTGCTTTCCCTTCTCGGCGGCTTTCGCGCCCAGTTCGTGGTGCAGTGCGGGCGGAGCCGCGATGTCCACCACATCCACATCTGCCCGGGCCAGGATCGCGTCCACATCCGCGACGAATTCCGTGCCGAACCGCTCGGCGAACTGCTGGCCCTTTTCCCGATTGCGCCGCCACACGGCCTTCAACTCGAATTCCGGCATTGAGAGAAAAGCCTCGGCGTGTTTTTGCGCCACCGTGCCGGCACCCAAAATCGCAATGCCCAAAGATTGCGCACCCATCCTTCCCTCCTGCGCTTGATCTAGTACAATCCTGACACCTCGGAAAGATACGCATCAGCTGGGTTGGATCAAACGGGAAATCGCCGGGAAGAAAAAGGCAATCGGTCACCCGCGCGGAGGGGTGGGCGTTGTGGAGAAACGCTCCGGAAAGGATCCGCCGGACCCAGCTTGGCCTTCTCTCGATTCCCCTGCCAGGCTCACCGACAGCACAGTCGCGGTCGCGGGCCCACGCCGGATCCGCAGCGTCCAGCACTCGGCGATCGCGGGATCTCAAAGCCGCAAGAGAAACACGAATACGCAACGGCATTCGCCCGCGAAGTCAACCGCGCTGGTCCCGGGGGCGGGAGTTCCCGAACGAGCTCGCAGGCAGATGGTCTTCGCCCCCTCCTCCGAAACCGCGCGCCGCGCTTCCTGACCGTACAGTTCTGCGTGGCAGTGTCAGAGGACGCCGAGTGTCTCAACCAGCAGATTTCCGCGGCCAGTTTTGTCGCGTGGACTCAACAAAGTCGTGAGGAACCCCCAATCCCGCCCTCACCAGCGACCGGGCGCTCAAAAGCGGATGCCGCCCCTCCGGTGGCCCGTGAGCGCGAGGATCTGAGAAGCCGAGGTGAGTAAATCCCGCACAGCCCGGGGAATGGTTACCACCCTTGCCTGAGCAAACGAAATCCTGACGTCCGAGCCGGGGATGCGGAACTCCGCAAACGGCAACGGACGCCTGTGCGCGCCGGAGTACGTCAACAGGGAACGGCCGTCCTCGAGCTCGACGAGCGTGAAGATCAAACTGGCCCCATTGTGACCTTTCCCGTTCGCCTCGCTGGTGCGGGGTCCAGCTGCCCGCACGAAAACATGTTGCCCGTTCCCCCGGTAGTTCGGTGCAGTCTCAAACGGGACTCGAACGATCGAAATCCGGTGCCCTTCCATCCGCAGGGCCTCAACCAGAGCGGATTCGCTCACCGGGTCCAGCAGTTCCTCTTGCACTACGTCGTAGAACACGATGAGCCGGGCCAAGGTCTCCGCGCAATGCGGGCAGCGCAGGACGTGAACCCGGACTCTCTCGCTGCCCGGCTGGCCGGAAACAAGACGCAGCACGTAGCGCTCCAGCTCGCCCGTGGTCGGGCATTCCCGTTCAACCCTCACAGATGTTCTCATCGGCGTTGTCGCGTTTGCACGTATCCCACAGGTTGTCTCAGAGCGCAATTAACCTACAAGCAAGAGGGATGTACTTCGTAAAAGGATCTCGCAAATTCTCGCGAAATCCCGCGGCGGCAGGAGAGCCTCAGAGGTACTTGTTTGCGAATAGTATCATATGACCACAGGAGGTCCCCCTAGTCCTACTACGTCAGTTTTGCCATTTCCAACCTGTTTCCCCGCGCAAGTTTCGGATCGCACCCTCAACCACGTGCCTCAGTTTGCATTCGTCCAAAGGAGGCCACTCGCGAGACGGTGTCAACTTCATCTGTTTTTGGCGGAGCAAAATTAGTTCTACTACGTCACTTTGGCGAATCTGAGCCTGACGAATGGCGTAGGAATCA
>CAYXFI010000125.1:0-9471 GCA_964464205.1 uncultured Cytophagia bacterium | reverse complement strand
TCCCCCTGCAAGTGTGCACGCTCACCATCACAACGGGAGTCGGGCGGATGTGCATCAGGTGGGACAGGAAAGTCAGCCCGTCCATCCGGGGCATCTCAACATCGAGGGTGATCACATCGGGCTGAACCTGCTCCAACCGATGCAGAGCGAATTGGCCGTCCCTCGCTGTGGCCACTACCTGAATGTCGGGCTGGGCGTCGAGGATCTCCCTCAGCGTCTGCCGCACGAAAGCGGAGTCGTCCACCACCATCACGCGAATCACGGTTCCCCACCCCGTAGCTTTCGTGACCGACGGTCAGTCGAACCACTCAACCCGATTGCCAAGCTGCTTCCTGCTCGCATCCGCCGCAGCCTTTTCCCTGCGGCTCAGACCTTCCGTCTCCTTCGGCTTCAATCTGCGAAGCAGCACCCGGCCCGTCGCCGGAAAGAAGATCAACCTGCGCCCACCCGTCCCGCCGATGTCCGAGCTGACCACCGGGATCCCCTCCGAACGCAAATATTCGAAAGCGAACAGCACGTTCTGCTCCGAGATCTGGGCCGCTGTGGGAATCGATCCAAGCAAGCTCGCCCCGCCGAAGACTTTGGCCCGAAGCGCACCGCGCTCGGCGCCCAACCGCAGCACCTCGTTCACCAGCCGCTCCATCGCGTACATGGCGTAGCGCCCAACTTCGTCCGCGTACACGGGGCCGTTCGCTCGGCTCGCAGGCAGCATGAAGTGGTTCATGCCTCCCACGCCCCGGAAGGGATCGAATATGCAGGCAGCCACGCACGATCCGAGGAGGGTCGCAATGGGTTCTCCGTGGGCCGTCGCGTAGTACTCCCCCGGCCCTATTTCGACCACCTCCACTCCAAGTTCTCTCGCGAGCCTCCGATGCATTGGCAACCCCACTCAGGTCTCCAATCCACCGATCCCGCCACGGTCCGGCCCGTAGACGTCGGGCCAGCGCGTGACGGTTCAACCGGCGTTCTCTCGCCCCCCTCTCTCCCGCCGTTCGCTGTCCTGTTCCTCGCCCCGTTCGGATGTCACCTTTTGATAGACATTTTCGCCGAGCGGTCGAAGAGAAGCGCTACGGCTGGGGCATTCGCACGGACCCAGGAAGAGAAAACCGCTGACCCGGAGATGACTCAGAATCCGGATAAGCACCTGGCGTTGCGTGTCCGGGTCGAAGTAGATCCCCACGTTGCGGAAAAAGATCGCGTCGATGTCCTTTCGCAACGGATACTCCGGTTGGGTCAGGTTCAGCCTGCGAAAGAGGACGTACTTCCGGACCTCGGGGGCAACCTCGTACATTCCATCCGAGCCGGACGCCGGACGCAGATACTTCCTGGCCAGTCGCTCCGGTACCCCCTCGACCTCGCTGACGGGATACCGAGCCTCCAGCGCCCGGCGAAGGGGATCGGTGGCGATGTCGGTGCCGAGGATTTTCACGTCCCACCCGCCGGCCCCTGCCAGGGCTTCGGCGACGATCATCGCGATGCTGTACGGTTCTTGTCCCGAAGCGCACCCGGCGCTCCAGATCCGCAACCGACGCTCCCCACGCTTGCGCTTCGCGGCAAGCAGTTGGGGCAGAACGGTCTGCCGCAGAATTTCGAACTGCTGGGGGACGCGGAAGAACTCGCTGACGTTGGTGGTGATGCGGTTGATCAGCTCCGCCACTTCTTTCCGTCCGTCCGGATGGCGGCGGATGTAGCTGAGGTAGGCCCCGAAACCGGGCAGTCCGAGCTCCCGGCATCTCGGCCCAAGCCGCGACTGGACCAGGGCTTTCTTCGCATCGGTCAGATGAATGCCCGCTATCTCCCTCACCAGGCGGGCCAGATGCTGAAATTCCCGGTCCGAAAGAGGGGTCAGCTCCCAGTTCCATTCCGATCCGGGCGAATCTACCTGGCCGGGAGTCGCGAGACGAATTTCACCGACAGGAGTCTCACCCACAACGGCGGTTTGTTCCCTGCCCTCTCCCGACACTCCAACCCTTGCTTCTGGCTCCGATCGGCCGGACCTGCGGCGACTCGTGCTGCTCGGTTGCAATCGCATCCTTACCCTCTTTCAAATCCGGGCCCAATCCCCTTCCGAGGACGGGCCAGGCACAAAACGCCGGTCAGCTTGCCAATCGCCGCGCCAGCATTTCGCCAGCGACGACGCACTAGAATTCTTCGAACCCGTCCAGATCACGGACTACGTCGGTCGTCCTCGTCTCTTCCTTTCCGGGTCCGGCGAAGCGATCCACCCGCGAAACCGATTGCCTTTGCAATCTGCCGCCCGACGACAGAAGGCCTCCCCCCGCCTGCGAACTCCCGCCGAGATCACCCTCCACACCCTGGACCTTGAAGAAATCCACCTCGCTCTGCAGTTCCTGCGCCCCGGCCGCCAGTTCCTCGCTGGAACTGGCCAGCTCCTCGACGAAGGCCGCGTTGCGTTGGGCAACTTCATCAAGCTGTGCGACGGCGCCCGTCAGTTGGTTGATGGCCGCCGCCTGCTCCTGCATCTCGGAAGCGATATCCGTCACAAGCGCCGAAACGCGTTCCCGCTTTTCGGCGATCGTGTGCAGAGCCTCCTTCAAGCTCTCCGCCTGTTCCGTGGTCCCCTGAATCTCCCGCAGCGTCACGTCGATCATTTCCTGGATGCGCTTGGCCCCTTCCGCGCTCCGCTGAGCGAGGTTCCGGATCTCGCCGGCCACCACGGCGAACCCTCTTCCCTGCTCGCCGGCCCGGGCCGCTTCCACGGACGCGTTGAGGGCCAGCAGGTTGGTCTGGAACGCCATTTCGTTCACCAGCTTGGTGATCTCCGTCATCTCTTTGGCATGCTCCATGAAGTGGCGCAACGACTCGTTGGCACTCTCCCCCAACTCCAATCCGCGGGCCACAGCCTGCGACACCTCTTCCACCCGTTCGCGCACTTCCGAAGCGCTCTCGGCCGTGCGAGTGATCCCGTCCCTCATCTGCTCGAAGGTGGCACGGCTCTGCTGCACGATGGACGCCTGCTCCTGCACGCGCTGGCTGAGCTCCTGACTGGCCGCCGAGAGTTGCTCGCTCCCCGCGTTCAGGCTGATCACGTTCAGCTTCACCTTACCGATCACTTCCGTGAACCTCTCCCGAATCCGTTGCAGAGCGCGCAGAATGTCGGCGATTTCCTCATCCCCCTGGATCTCCATCACCACCCCGAGGTTACCCCGGGCCAGCTCTTCAGCTACTTCGACGCCGTGGCGCAACGGCTCGACGATCCTCTTGCGCGAATGCAACGCCGAGGCCATCAGGAAAGCCGCCACAAGCACCAAAATGGCGGTCAGCTGCAGATCCCACGTATCCACCCGAGACATCAATGAGCTGGCATGAGCCCGGGCGACGATCCGGCCCGCGAGACCCGACAGGGAGACAGACGCCTGCACCCAGCGATGAGCGTCGGCGGTAGAAAGATCACCCTCCGCATCGGCAACGAGGTGAATTTCCACTTCCCGCCCGGCAAACCCGAGAGCCGCCTCAGCCGCCGCGGTCGGCACTCGCGCGGCAAGCCACCGTGGCACGGAGGCGCCGTCGCGCGGGAGCTCCACCGCCAGCAACAGGTCCTGGGCATCTGCTTGCCCGGCTCGTAGCAAACCAACGTAGCCGTACCCCGACTCGCTCATCTGGGTCAGCTCGACCCTCCGAATCGGGAAAGATCCCGCCCTGGACAGCACCTTCCCGTCGGCGTCCAGCACCGCGAGGCCCTCGTAGTCCCGTTCGTCGGCTATCCTTCCCCACACGCTTCGCAGCTTTGCCCGCAGAGCGCCCTCAGCGTTCGACCTGAGAGACCGGGCCAGTGCATTCAGGGCTCGCAGCTCCACACTAGCCCAGTGCTGGAAACGGCTGGCTCGATCTTCCGCGATGGCCTGGAGCCAGTCTTCGGAGGCAGTGTACACCGCCCGGTGCAAGATGGCCCGCATTCCAAGGGCCACAGCGAATAGTGAGAGGGAAACCACCACGGCATCGCGCACCAAACGGCCCGCCGTCGATTTTGTCCTCCAGGGCACGAACATCCCTACCTCCCAGAACTTTCGGAACGACCGATCTGCCGTAAATTCTCAATCAGAGCCCTCGGAGTAGTCGCACGTTGCACTTGCAACGGTGACCTTTCCCGGCCACAGCTGGGCGCCCGCGCATCCGGGCACCCTCGCTGGCGAACGCGCCGAAGGAACCTTACTCCCGTACAGCAGCGGCGGTCATCTCCGACGGACACAGCTCCTCGGGCGAGAGCAAGGCGACCGTGCGGCCGTCGATCTCCACCAGCGAGCGCACCGCACCGCCACCCGAGGGAAGGTCAAGGCCTTCCTGCCCGATACCGGCCTCCACCACGTCGAGCACCGAATCTACGAGCAGCGCGAGGTTCTTTCCTTCTCGCTCCAGCAACACGTACACGCTGAAGGGGCCGGGCTCCGCCGGCGGCATGCCCAGCTTGGCCCGCAGGTCCACGACCGGTATCACCTTACCGCGCACGTGGATGACGCCCGCGCAACCATTCTCCTGCGACGGAAGAGGGGTGAACGGGCGATAGCCAAGGACTTCCCGCACCCACTGAACGTCCAAACCGTACACCTGGCCGTTGAGCTCAAACAGGAGCACCTGGGCGTTTGGTCCACGATTGGCCGCTTCGGAAACCATCACTTCCGCTCACCTCCCGAATACTGCCTCCCACGGGGCTAAACAGGCCTACGACGGGGGCGTCTGTTCTTCCGCCGCCGTCTCCCGCAGCTCGGCGAAGAACATCTGCTCGATCGAGACGAGATCGAGGATGAAGCCGAGCGATCCATCCCTGAGCACAGTGACACCATTCAGGCCAGGAACCTTGCGCCAGTTCTCCTCGAGATTCTTCACAACCACCTGCCGCGGTTCGTAAACCTCGTCCACGAGCAGAAAGAAGCGCCGGTTCTCGCCCTGCACCAGAAGAGCGATCAGCGGTTCCTCGAGCTGCATCGACCGAAAGGGGCGAAGCCGCTCGAGCTCGAGCACCGGGTAGAAGCCACCGCGGTGGTGCAGGAACCTTGTACCGTCGACCTCTGCGGCGCCGTCGCCCTTCCACTCGATGGTCTCCAGCACCGCCGACGTCGGCACCAGGCACACGTACGCGCCCACCCGGAACAGTAGACCCTCCATGATCGCCAGCGTGAGCGGCAGTGAGATCCTGAACAGCGTTCCTCGCCCGGGCTCGGTGTGAAGGCTGAGATGCCCGCCGAGCTGATTCACCGTCGTGAAGACCACATCGAGACCCACGCCACGTCCCGACACCTCGCTCACCCGGTCGGCCGTGCTGAAACCCGGGTGACTGAGCACCCGAAGGACCTCTGCGGGATCGGCGGAGCCGGACCAGCCGGCCAGTCCCATCTCCTGCGCCTTCCTGCGGATCTTCTGCAAATCGAGACCGCGGCCGTCGTCTTCCACCTCGACGAAGATGCGTCCCGAACGCTCGTAAGCGCGCAGCCAGACGCGCCCGGGCAAAGGCTTGCTGTGCCGAACCCTTTCCTCCGGCGCCTCAATCCCGTGGTCCACCGCGTTGCGCAGCAGGTGTTTGATGGGGTCGGACAGGCTATCGAGCAGGTGCCGGTCGAGCTCTGTATCGCCACCCTCGATCAGCAGTTCCACCTCTTTGCCCAGCTTGGCCGCAGTGTCTCGAACGAGCCGAACGAATCGAGCGAAGGTGTTTTCCACGGGCACCATTCGGAGTCCCAGGGATTCTCGCTGCAATTCCGTCACCAGGCGACGCAGGGTCTCCAGGTGCCGTCGGACGGACGAGTGGCGCCACAGTCCTTCCCCCTCCACGGCGCTCTCGAGCTGGCCCAATTGAATCGCCACTTCCGCGGAGAGATCCACGATTCCGTCCACCCGTTCCGTGCGTACGCGGACCGTCTCCGCCCGCCTCCGAGCCGACGGTCGCTGCTCCACCCGCTCCGATCCCTCCGCCTCCACGCCGGGTTGCCGTGGCCCGCTCGGTTCGGATGAAGACGCCGGAGCTTGCTCGCCAACCTCTTCGATCTGGATTTCCCCGTCGTACTGGACGAAAAGAAAAACTCCCTCTACGGTGCCGCGGGGAGCCTCCGTTTCCAGCAAGACTTCCCAGCTCAGGTAGAGCCGGTGGGGGTCCAGCTCAGAAAGGGGAGGGATGGAAGTCGCGTCGCACTTCAGCTCCACAAAACGTCCCAGGTCCGAGAGCTCGAACAGCAGGAACAGCGGATCCTGGCCGGTCTCGAACAGATCCGGACGGAATTTCATCCGGATGAGGTAGCGCCGCCTCCCCGATGATGCAGCCTCCGTTCGCGAGGGCGGTTCGGCACGTGCCGAACCAGCGCGGGCTCGTAGGCGCTCAAGTACCTCGGCGTAATTGCCGGGCACCTGCTCCCTACTGCCGGATTCGTGGTGGGCGACGATCTGCCGCAGCACATCGGTGGCCTCGAGGAGTAGAGAGATGTCGTCCCGGCCGATCCTCGCCCGGCCTTCCCTGGCCTGATCCAGAACATCTTCCATGACGTGGGCCAGATCGGAAAGGGAAGAAATGCCCGCGAGGGCCGCACTTCCCTTGAGCGTATGCACGGCCCGGAATACCTCGTCCAGCACTTCCACGTCGTCGGGGCTGGTCTCGAGCTTCAGCAGTCCCGATTCCAGCTCGTCCAGGCGTTCCCTGGCCTCGTCGTAGAAGATGCCCAGCAGCTTCTTGGCGTCCATCTCAACGTCCGCGCTTCCACGGGAGGGCAGTCAACCTACGCGCCGCGGCGATCAGATCCTGCTCGTCGAATGGCTTGTTGATCCAACCCGCCGCGCCCGCCTCCTTTGCCTGTCTCTTCATTTCCTCGCCCCGCTCCGTTGTGAGCACCAGGATGGGCACGAAACGGAGCGGCGATTCCTTCACCCGTCGAATGAACTCGATCCCGTTCACTTGCGGCATGTGAATGTCGCTGATGATGAGCGCAGGTATCTCCCCTTTGCGCGAAGTCTCTTCCAGCAGGTCGAGCGCTTCCCGGCCGTTCGTCGCCTGCTTCACCTCGAATCCGGCGCGTGAGAGGACGAAATCCACCGCAGCACGTAGAGTGGGGGAATCGTCCACCACAAGCACTTGTCTCGTTTGACCCATGCCTGTCCCCGATCAGTCGCGTTCCAGTTTGTGACCCCACGCTGCGATCACCCGATCGATGCCCGTAACCTCCAGGCATCGGAGCACGTCTGGATTCATGCCGCGCAACACCACCCCAGCCTTCGCCTTTCGCAGCAATGCAAGCAAAAGCTGCATCCCGGCCGTGTCGATCCACTCCACTCCGCTCAAATCCACCGCCGAGGGAAAATCGCCGCGAAGCAACTCCTCGAGCTTCGTCTTCAGCTTGTCGACGTAGTGGATCGACCAGGTGCCCTCGAGGACCAGCGTCCCATCTGCCGTCTTCTGCATCTGGTGGTTCGACCTCCTTAGAGCCCTCCTCTCGTCCATTAGGCGGAGATTACGTTCCGCCCTTTTGAAATATCGCCTGCCGAAAGAAAATCCTTATCCGATCCAATCCCGGCGCACTTCGTGCGCGATGGCGGGGACCGGCCCGAAGCTTCCACCCCGTCGCCCCTGTCCGGGAAACCGGAAACCGCGACCGATCCACAGGGCCCTACCGCGCAGAAATCCAAGCGCCCGCGAGTTCCGCTTGGTCTCGACACGGGTCCCGGTCCTCGACATCGATTGCGGGTTGCGCACGAGGCCCCGGATGCGTACCTTTCTGCCCACGGGTTCGGCTGGTTTTCCGTCCGTGTAAACCCCCGCGTCAGGGCACCGAGAAAAACAAGCGAGGCACCATCACAACGCACGGAGAGGAGAGGCATGGCAGACGAGGTGATCACCGGCTGGAGCTACTTCGGTGTGCGAAATCCGCGACACGTGGCGGAGGACCTCGACGACATGTCGCGGCACCACGCGAACGCGGTCTTGATGACCATGTCCGAGGAGGACGTGGCTTTCTACAGAGACACCATGCGTGACCTGGTGTCTCTCGCCCACGACCGCGGGTTCACCGTGTACGTGAACCCCTGGGCCTGGGGTGGCGTGTTCGGAGGCGAGGCCTTCTCAGGGTTTCTTCCCCGGAATCTCGACGCTTTCCAGATCGATTCGGAGGGGGACCCCGTGCCAGCGGCGTGCTTCAACCACCCGCGCTTCCGCGACTCAGTACGCCGCTGGATCGATGCCGCCGCTCACAGCGGGGCGGACATCGCCATGTGGGACGAGCCCCACTTTTTCCTGTACGAGTGGGATCCGGAACTGGCTGACAGAAAGGGGCGATGGACGTGCCGTTGCGCGGTGTGCCAGGAAAAGTTTCGAGAGCTCTACGGGCACGCAATGCCGACGGAGCGCACTCCCGAAGTAGAAGAATTCCGCCACCGATCCATCGTGTCTTTTCTGGATGACATGACCCGCGAGGCCCGTGAACGCGGGCTCAAGAATTCGGTCTGCATGTTGCCCCCTTCCTTTGAGCTGGACGACGGCTTGCTGCGCCCTGAGGACCTCTTCCGGCTCGAGGCGGTCGATATTGTGGCCACCGACCCCTACTGGGGTCCCGAGGATGATCTCGCCTGGGTGGAGGAACACTACCAACGGGATGGCGGCTGGATCGTCACCCAGGCACGGCGATTCGGCAAGCAGCCGGAGATCTGGATCAAGAATTTCAAGATCGTGCGCGGGCAGGAGCCTTTTGTCGAGCGCGCCACCGAGATCAGCTACAAGCTCGGAATCCGTCGGATTCTGGCCTGGAGTTACCTGGGGTCCGCGTACATGAGTTCCCTGCGCAGCGACGACCCCGAAGCGGTGTACGAAACCCAGGCGCGCGCTTACGCCAAGTGCCAGGAGGGAGGGTTCTGAGGAAACCGCCAATCTGGCTGGCGTGCGGGTCAGGGCGGAGCCACAGCGACAGATCGTACTCGCCCCCTACCGATTGGCGATCGGTCTGCCGATCAGCCACAGCAGCACGATCAGAAGGCCGGCACCGAGGGGGAGAGCCAGCCAGGGGGGAAAGCCGTAGCCCTGAGGAACGTAGCCCACGAGCAGGGCGACCAGGGCCACAACCACCGCGTAGGGCATTTGGGTTCGCACGTGATCCACATGGTCGGCGGCTGAGGCCATGGAGGACATGATCGTGGTGTCCGAGATCGGCGAACAGTGGTCCCCGAACACGCTGCCGGACAGCACGGCACCCACGGTGCCGAGCAGAACAACGTCCGCCGCGCTCGCCGTCAGGCCGGACGCCAGACAAAGCTTGTGAGCCATGGGCACCACGATGGGCACGAGAATGGCCATCGTCGCCCAGGACGTGCCGGTGGCAAAACTGACGAAAGCGGCCACGAGAAAGGTGACCGCCGGCAGGAGATGCGGCGAGAGGACCCGGCGGGCCAGGTGGATCACGTAGTCGGCGGTGCGGAGCTCAGCGCACACGCTTCCGATCGACCAGGCCAGTACCAGTATGACGACGGCGAGCACCATCGCCC
>CAYXFI010000124.1:0-9486 GCA_964464205.1 uncultured Cytophagia bacterium | reverse complement strand
GAGATCCCTCCGCAGACTAGGTGATTGGGACCAGGCGGCCGTCGGGAGCAGGGGCCGTTCCCACAGGTGCGCGGGCCGGGTGGAGTCGAACGCACCGGGAATCAATCGCCGGAGGCGGCTTCGACAAAACTGCCCGGTTCTTTCTGTGCGGGAGGTGCGACTCCTGGTGACGTGAGGGGCGGGGTCGCCGGCAGGGGCATTCGCTTACCGCGACAAGCCCGGTAGAGCGTCTCAGACCCTGTGCCCCCGCACGAGGTCGTAGTAATGCCGGGGTGTCTCGAAGATGCATCCGCTCCGGCGGTAGAAATCATCGTCCAGATGAAACATCCCCTCCCGCGTCTCAACCCACGGAGCCCCCGGGCAGGGATGGTAACTCATCATTCGCTGCCACTCTCGGTAATTCTGGTGGCCGTTAGTCTCCATCAAGCCCAACCGCAACCCCGGAAACCGCCCCAGTCTCGCAGCCACGTTCTTGTTCCACTCCACCAGGATCGGATTCACCGTCAGGTCCGCGCAGAAGCAGGGCACGCCTCTCCGGTGAGCTACCTCAGCGATCTTCAGGGTCATGCTGAGGGTTTTGGCAATGGGCTTCAGGGCTATCGCGCCGTAACCCATCTCGATTCGCTTCAAAGCGTCTTCATCCGTGTGGGCGCTCTCGTCCGCGGCGATTCGCACCGGCAAGTCACCGACCTCCACTTCGAGCTCCTCGGGAAACGGTTCCTCCACGATCAAAATCTGCTCCAGTGCGCCGATCCTCTCCGCGAAATCGAGTAGACGCAACAGTACCTCCTTGCTCCCGTACCTCCCGTTCATGTCCAAGTAGTAGGGGATCCTGCCGTTCTCGGTGTGTTCCGTCTCCGCATTCCCGACCGCACGGTGAATCTCCTCAAACCGGGCCATGTCCCTTTCCAGCATTTGCGCTTCGTCCCCCGGGTGACCCAGCTTGATTTTGAGCAAGAAAAACCCCTGACGCACCATCGCTTCGATCTCGTCCACAGGCGTCGCGTAATTGATCAGGGGCACGCAGGCCACCAGGCTGTTGCGCCCGCTCAACGCGGGCCGGTATCGATCTGGTATCATCGCGTCGAAATCGCTGAACCCTCTCTCGCGCGCGTACACGAGCCAGGCAGCATTGTCCACCGCCACAAGTGCGTTCAACACGAAGGTCAGTCGGAGATCCGGCTTTCCGGTGATCGACCGGGCGTAGTCGTACAGCTCCGGCAACAACTCCTCCTGCAGGCTCACCGGGTCGGAAAACGCCCTTCCTCGGATCATCTGAAGCGCGCGCTCCATCACCGCGTACATGAGCGCGTTCCCGGCCGCTTCGGAGCAGGACGCAAACACGCGCGGATCGGACCAGAGCGTGTTGAGCGTGCCCAGACCAATCTTGTCCACGCCCGACTCACTGCGCAGAAGCGCCACAGTCTGCCAGATTTCCGTGACGTAGCCACCCTTGAACCCGAATGCGTGCTTGAGCGGCTCCCTCTCGAAATTCGACCTGACGTCCGAGATCACAATTCCCACGGTCTCACCCTCCAACAGCGTCCGCGCGAACCCGTGTTGCGGCCCCGAAGTACCCGTCCGGACTTCAGATCAAGCCGCATTCGTTGAGCCACCCGCGAAGTCTGCGGAGATCACTGCGCATCGCTGTTAGCACCTGAGTTTTGGGCACGGTGAGTTCCCGAGCCCCGTGATTGGCTCCCCCAAGGGGGTACTCGTAGTGCACGGTAATCGGACCCGAGAAGCCCACGCGCTTCAACATCCGGAAGTAGCGGAGGAAATCCACCATCCCTTCCCCCAGAGGGCAATTCCGCGCTTCCCAACGCCCGTTCACTTTGCCCCAGAAGAAATCCTTGGCCACAACCGTGTGGACGCGTTCGGCAATCAGACGGAAGTCCGTTGGCCAGGAGGTACCCCCTTCCACCGTGGCGTGGCGGACGTCGAACTGCACGCCGAGCCACCGGGGGTCCAAATCCCGCATGATGTACCACAGGTCCCAGATCGCGGCGCCCACACGGTTCTCGCCCGCGTGGTTCTGGTAGTCGCCCACCAGCCCGTACTGGCGATTCATCGCCGCGAGCGCCTCCGCCTTCTTGCGGATATCTTCCAGCACGACCGCGGGAGAACCCTTCTTGGGATAGCGCCAATAACCGAGCCGGTAGTAGCGGATGCCGAGCTGGCTCGCCGTGCGCAGGATCTTCTCCGTCAGGGGATCGTCCGGGTCCGTGATAGCCGTGACCATCATTGGGACCTCCAGGCCGGCCTTTCGCACAGCCTCCACGGCGCGCGGCAGGTCGTCCTCCACCCGCTCGGGTAGGACGTGGCCACGAGGTCGAACCGTCAGGTCCACCCCGTCAAATCCGAGCTCGGCAGCAGTCTCGGCCATCCCCTCGTAATCAAGCCACTGGAGATGCTTCGAGAAAATGCAGACTCTCACGCCTGTCCTTGCATCTTCCGCTGAAGCAAGCCGCCCTCTCAGCAACGCAGCGCCGAGCGCCACCGCTCCCCCCTTGAGGAATTCCCTTCGGGTTGAACCCGCTTGCGGGGCAGTCTCCATCCTCACCTCCCTCGCAAATAGCGTCGACACCCCAGCGACCGCGCGTCACTCGAGCTTCCACGGAGGCCGGTAGGGGTAGTGGAGCAGAATGTTCGCCTCCTCCGGACACACAATCCGTTCTTTCTCCGCGTCCCAAACTACCCGCTCGCCGATCTCCAGCGCGATGTTCCCAAGCAGAGCGAAGATCGTCGAAAGATGGCCGGTTTCGATGTCCGCACGTGGTTTCTGCCGCGTCTTCACGCAGTCAAGGAAATTCCGGACGTGATCGGCCGTGGTATTCTGTTTGATGCCCAGCTTCTCAGCGGGCTCCGTGCGCGGCTCCTCGTGCTGGAACTGGCCATCGGGAGAGGGTACGATCCGATATCCTCCCTGATTCACGTACAGGTTGGCGAGTGTACCTCGCAACTCAATCTCACCGTGCGGCAGAGCCCGCCCGCCGTTGGCTTCGTACTGCCCGAAAAGAATGAGCGTGCCGGAGGGCATTTCGAATGTGACCTCCAGGGTGTCCGGAATGGTGCGATCGTCGTCGACGAAATACTTGCCACCCACCGCCGTCACGGCTTTCGGGGCCTTTTCGCCCAGCATCCAGCGAATTGCGTCGAAGAAGTGCACCCCCCAGTTCGCCAGCTGAGTGGAATACTCCTTCCACCAGCGAAACTTGTACGGAGCGATGTTGTACTGGAATGGCCGGTAGGCGCGAGGTCCAAGCCACATGTCCCAATCGAGGTCTGGCGGCGGCTGAGTCGGTTTCTCCCGACCGATACCCTTCGGCCACATGTTGCTGATCCGGTACGAGCGGGCCACACTCACCTTCCCGATTCGGCCTGAACCGACCAGGTTCACGAGCTCCTGGTACACGATTGAGGAACGACGCTGCAGGCCCACCTGAACTACACGGCCGTAGCGTTTCGCGGCCTGCACCATCTTTTGCCCCTCCACAATCGTGACGCTGAGGGGCTTTTCCACGTACACATCCTTTCCCGCTTCGCAGGCGGCCACGGTCTGCACGGCGTGCCAGTGGTCGGGCGTGGCGATTACGACCGCGTCGACGTCCTTCCGGTCGAGCAACTTGCGGAAGTCGCGGTACCGCGCCACGTCGGATCCCAGCTGCTCGCCCATCTCGGGCACCCTGCGACCAACCGAAGCGATCATCTTCGGGTCCACTTTCGATCGATCGCGCTGCAGGTACGGCTCGTACACGTCGCACAGAGCCACCACCTGTACGTCCTCGAATCCCATGAACGCATGCAGCAATTGCGTACCGCGGTTTCCCACACCAATGAACCCCACACGAACTCGGTCATTGGCCCCGCGAATTCGAGTGTACGAAGCCGCAGAAGGCACCGCCGAGAATGCCAGTGCCGCCCCGGCTCCCGCCGTTTGCTTCAAGAACGCCCTGCGACTCACACCGGATCTCTCAGCCATGGCAATTCCCTCCATCGCTCGCCCCGACAGTTATTGGACCACAACCCGTTCCACCCGAGCGCCCCCGACGACCGTCCCGCCAAAGATCGCTCTACGAGCTGCAGCAACGCCGCCAAGGACGCACTTCGCACGACAGAACCGCTGGCTTTCAACCTGGGCACATGCGAAGGCGTCCGATACCCCGCGCACCCGCGACCAACCCTTCCCGACCACGGCGCGTAGCGGCATGCGGCGTTCGCACTCTGGCGAGCCACCCAGCCATCCGGCACAGCGCGACGCCGCAAGTGAAAACCTCGCCTCCGACATCACACCGAAGACGCGATTCCGAGCGCGTCCGCGACCACGACAGGCTGGAATAGCTCCGCGCAGCAGCCGGTAGGCAGTGGAGATCACCGAGCGAGGATCCCACCGGAAATGCGGCGCGCGCTCCCGACCTCAGGCTGGTGGCCCGAGCACCACCGCACGCGGGACCGCCCATCGCTCCGGGACTCGCCCCTCACCTCGTGTGCGGCACGCCCTGGCGGTCGCTGGCGGACCGCATCGACGGCACACGGCGCCAGCCCATTTGGGCTACGCAGTTCGCCCCTTGGCCGTGGATGGCTCCGACACCCAACGGGGCAGACACCGCCCGCACGATGGGCCTACGCTACCGCCCAGTTGCCCTGGCAAGCAAACCGCCGCTCGCGTCACCGTCCTGGTCGAGCAGAGGATTGTTGCCCCCCGACCAAATCCCAAGCGAGCTCAGGTCTTTTCTGCAACGGGGATCTTTCGTACTATGGGTGTGTTATCCTCGGGATCGATCGTCACGCAGACCGCGTGAGGAGGATCCAGAGTCCAAAGTGACGGAGGGTAGTTACGCTTCTGGCGGATGATGCGGATGATTCGCGCCACCGGGCGGGCACGCAACAGAGCCAGACGTCCCAGTTCCAGCCCGAGCAGCAGCCGGGTGCTCAGCCACGAAATGAGGAAAAACCTCGCCTTGGTATTCTTGCGCGGGGTATTCACACGTTCGACCCGCTTTGTTTGTCCAGCAGTCGGAACGAAACCCACCGACATCAGGTTCACCAGCCCAACACGGCCACCGCTGCCGTGCCGGGCCCGGTGTGATTGCCCAGCACCGGCGAAGCACTGACCACCAGCACGTCGCTCACGCCGAACCGCCGCTCAATCTCGCGGACGTACCACTCTGCCTTTTCCTCAGCCTTCGCGTGAGCTACACCGAACCGCACGTGTGTGAAACCCTTTTCGCGGATGAATTGCTCCACCATCCGCAGGGTTTTTCGCATCGCGTGGCTGTCGCTCAGGCCCTTGGCCGCCTCCACGATCTTTCCTTCTTCCGTAACCACTATAATGGGCCTCACGCCCAGCAGGTTTCCCAAAAAGCCTTTCTTCCGGGACACGCGGCCACTACGCACCGCGTACGTGAGCGTCGGCAAAACCACGAAGATGCGCTGATTCCGGATGGCCCTGCGCGCCCGCTGGACGACGGCTTCGAAGGGGAGTCCCTGCTCGATGGCCTGGGCGGTCTCTTCCACAATCAGACCGAGCGCCACGCTGGCCGTCCGGCTATCCAGCACCGCCACCCGGGTGTCCTGGACAGCTTTGGAGGCGTGGAGCGCGTTCTGGTACGTGCCGCTGAGTGCCGCGGAGATGTGGATGGAAACGATGGCTTCTCGCGCGGAGCCCACTTCCTGGTAGGCGCGCAGAAAGTCACCTGGCGCAGGCTGAGAGGTCATCGGGTGGGAGCGCACATTGGGCAGCATCTGGTAGAAGCGCTCCGCCGTGATCTCCTCTCGGTCAACGTACGTTCGTCCGTCGATGTGAAGCGTGAGAGGGACCACCCGGATTCCGTGTCGCCGGAAAAACTCCTCCGGGAGGTCGCAAGTGGAGTCGGTGACGAGGCCGATTCCCGACCTCTCGGTCTTTTCCGTGGCCCGGATGTGTTGGGCCAGCATGTCCTCCGCTTTGCGGGCGGTCACAGTGCCGTAGCGTTCCAGGAACTGGAACACCTGCTCCGGGTGGTCGCTGTGAATGTGTACGCGAAGGCGTTCCGCGCTGCCGATCACGATCAGTGAGTCGCCAAAAGACTTGAGGGCGCGACGCACCGCCCTCTTGTCGAGGCCTTCGCCCTCCAGCATGCACTGTGTACAGTAGCGGTACCCAACTGCCCCGTCGTCGCGCCGGAAGTGGAAATGACGCAGCCTGTCCACGAGATGTCGACCGGCCACCGCACTCCGAAGCTTGCCTGTTTCGATGAACTCTACCATTCCCTCGAGCATGTGGACGAACCCCTTGGCCCCCGCGTCCACAACGCCCGATTTGCGCAAGACCTCGAGCTTTTTCGGCGTTTCCGCCAGGGACTGCCGGGCCACCACCAGAGAGTGGCGCAGCAGATCAGCGAAGTCGTGCATGCGCAGAGAATGCTGCCGCACCCAGTCCGCCCATTCCCGGAGGACGGTGATGATGGTGCCCTCTTTCGGATCGGCCAGGGCCTCACGGGACTGGAGGGCCGCGTGATAGACCGCGTCGCCGAATTCTTCGGTCGTCAGCTTCGACTTGTGGCGCAACTTCTCGTGCAGACTCTGGAAGAACTGAGCGAGGATGACACCGGAATTGCCACGGGCGCCCATCAGAGCGGACTCAGCCGCGGCGCGGGATACCTCCCGCACGTGCGCCGAGTCCACTCCCGACAGCCCATCCAGGATGCTCTGGGCGGTAGCGGCCATGTTTGTCCCGGTATCCCCGTCGGGCACCGGGAACACGTTGATGGCATCCAGCTCTTGCTGATTCTCGATTACGTTCTGCGTGCCCGCCACCAGCGCCCGGCGTAGCCTGCGGCCGTCGAGATAGCGAATTCTCACGCGCTTCGAATTCTCTTGCGTGCTCAAGATTGCCTCACCAACCTGCGCCGTTTCTTCTGCTGTCTACCGACTCTGACCTCGTACCCCGGCCCGTCTCTGCCACAAACTACGCCCCGAAGGGCAAAGACGCAAGCAGATTCTATCCCGTAACCTCGCGGGACTTCTCCGGGTCAAACGGTACTGAGATCATCGTCGAATCTCACTCGTCCCCAGTATTGACCGCGGCCAAGCTGCGGCAAGACCGGATCCCTTTTCACCTCCGCGACTCACAAGTCACCGAAGACCAGCCTCCCGGCGTTACAGCATCCCGGACTTGTGGTTAGCTCTTGCGGATCCGCAGGGCCTCCCCGGATCCCGTCTCAGTACTTGCCCGTCTGCGGGCCGAGCCTGCCCCGACAGCCTCTGCGGCATCTGCAACGAAGAACCGTCAGGCAAGGATTCGGCTTCGCCCCTGTCCCTACCGAGGGAAGTCGAGATAGACCGGGATGAGGATCGGACGTAGCTCCGACGAGTCGTTCTGCCCAAACGAACCCCCGTTCCACTTGCCCCATTCGAGCGCCCCCTTCCAGCAGAATCCTGCCACAAGAAACCCACACTGTCGGATGAGAGCTTCCCCCGGCAACAGCTCAATTCCCCACTACGGACAATACGGGCAGGTCCCCTTCGCCGAGGACCGGCCCGGACCGAGATGGGTCTGACCTCACAGTCAGAACGACAGGCCCACGTACAGACACATCATATTCGAGAGCATCTCCAGATCGACGCCCTCTCCCCAGGTACCCTCCGGGATGGATTCGGTCAGGAAATTGGTCATCGCCAGGCGGACACCCACGTCCAGCATCCTTCGACCAGCCACCGGCACCAACGTGCCGACGGAGAAATCTACCCCGATCGGCAACCCCTCTTCCTTGAAATCGGGTCGATCGTACAGCGAGCCGAAGCTCACCGATAGAGCCGGGATGATGTAGGCACCGCGATCATTTCCGACTCGCGGTCCCACCGCCACTGTGACAACGTACCGAGAGTCGTATTCGATCTTCTCCCCTTGTATCCACTTGTAGTCGCCCGGGAAGGTCACGAAATCGAGCATCGTTGCCAGCTGGACCGCACGGGGTCCCAGGCTGAGAATGGCCATCACGTTTCCGCCAACGCCCTGCTTCTGCGTCTCGGCCACGCTCGCCTTCGGGCTGGCCAGCTCTACGCGAAAACCAATCTTCTCCAGGCTCTGAGTCCATCCGGAAGCGGTCACTGCAAGCGCAAGAAACACGCTGGCCGCCAGTCTCTTCATCGAGCACCTCCCATGCTGCGTGAAGTCAAGCGTCGATCCTCCCGACACCCCATCAACCCGGAAGGCACTTTTTCGTGAACTCTTCGTCAAAATTACCGCACCGCGCCTTCCCTGTCAAGCGAAAAATCCTCGAATGTACGCCTGACCCACACGCCTTCCCCCTCGGGCGGGAGTGCGCTGCACACCCGGGCTTGGACCTTGTCCCAACGAAACAGTCTTGCGCCGCTTCGACACTACCCGGACTCAGCGCAGGCCCATTCTGGCGCGTTCGTCCAGCAGTCGTGCCAGCCCCGCCGTGTGCCGGGGCGACCAGCCGAAAGACTCCCGCCAGACCAGATCGCTTTCCATGCACAAGTAGACGAACACGTCACTCGAACGCCGGCGGATGAACTCGTGCAGCGTGCGGAACATCTCTACGCGGATATGTCGAAGATAGCGCAATTTCCCGTCCTTGCCGGCAAAGAGTTCGCCGAGTGGCAGAGGCGACTGGGGATGCCGCTCGCGAATCAGCCGATCGAGATACGGTGGGTAGCGGAGCGCGCCCAGGCTGATCCAGGCGATTCGCCCCGGGTCCACGTGGTCAAATAGGGCATCCACCACATTCTCGTAGGCGTCCCGCCAGCCCGGGAAGTAGATGAGCGGATCGAAATGGAAACCGAGCCGGTACCCGGCCTCCTGGGCCCGAACCGCAGCACGGATCCGATTGGCCAATGGGGCGCTACTCCCTTCCTCAGCATCCACGATCTGCTGCGGATTGAGCGACCAGCTCAGGATCACGCGGCCGCGGGGATCCAGATCCAGCAGGTGCTCCACGTTGTCCGTCTTGGTTTTCAGTTCCAAGATAGCGTTCGATTGCCGGGAAAAGAACTCCACGAGCTCGCGGGAAATACCCGTGATCGAATCGACGAAAAGGCTGTCCGTCAACTCGCCCGTGCCGATCCGGTAGAATCGATCCGGGTGATTCCTCAGCTCGCGGTCGACTTCGTCCAACGCATCCTCCAGGTTCACGTAGATCGTGATCAAGGGGCTGTTCAAATATCCCTGGAGGATGCAATAAGTGCACCCCAGGTCGCACCCGGTTTGAATATTCAGCACTTTGTAGCCACAGCAAATGTGGCGCTGGGTGCCGGGGCATTTCTTCAGAAACCGGCCGGGATATCGAGCGATGGCCCAGGTGGAGCCGTTCTCGGCCGGGCGAAAATCGCTCCTCAGAAGATCCGGCAGACCGCCGATCTCTCGGACTTCACCGGCATCGATCCCGCGCAGAATCCGGAGCGTCCGCGGGTGCTCACGGACGTCGCGCTCGACCAGCACCTGTTCCACTTGCAAGCGCCGCATCTTCGCCCGTCGCTCGT
>CAYXFI010000123.1:0-9793 GCA_964464205.1 uncultured Cytophagia bacterium | reverse complement strand
CGAAACCAGGCTTGCTTCCAGATCCCCAGTGCGAAAGGCACCACATTGGCCAAAGACACCGCTACACTGAACACGTTCCCGTGTCTGAGATAGAAGGTCTCGTCCGTCCGGAGCTCCACCTCACCCGCTAGTACATCTTCTTCGTACAGGCTCGTGTGTGCACGCACCCTCCCCAGCGGGTCGATGATGGAGGAAATGCCAGTGTTCGCGCAGCGCGCCACCCACCGGCGATTCTCGATGGCCCGGAACACCGCGGCCTGCGCGTGCTGGTACGGCCCGGTGGTGCGACCGAACCACCCGTCGTTCGTGACCACCACCAGGAATTCAGCCCCGCGTTGGACGAAGCGGCGTACCAGGTCGGGGAAGATGCTCTCGTAGCAGATCACTGCCCCGAAATTCACCTCACGGTGCAGGGAATCCGGACCGGTGAGTAGCACCGTCGAAAAGAGCCGAACACCCGGGCCGGGAGAAAAATCGCCCTGGCCCATCTCCAACCGATCGAGCAAATCCTTGAACCACCCAAGCGCCCCCTGGTAGGGTACGCGCTCCCCGAAGGGCACCAACTGAAGTTTGGCGTACCACTGGAGGAAGGTCCGTCCGGGCTCGAACAAAAAGACTGAGTTGTACGTCTTGAGAATCCCTTGGGCGTCGTAGAGGTAGTCCGGCGCGCCGGTGAGCAACGGCACTCCCCAGGCCTGCACGTGGTCGCGCATCCACTGGAGGTAGTGCGAATCGTGGCGGATGTACGTCGGCACAGCCGTCTCGGGCCACACCAGAAGCGAAGCGCCCTCTCGCACTGCCCGGTCGGTGAGCCGCTCGTAGATCGAGAAGTTCTCCTCCAGAAAAGCGGCGTCCCACTTCTGGTACGGATCGATGTTCCCCTGGATCAATGCCACACGAACCTTCTCCCGAGCCGGCGGTGTACGTTTTATTACCCAGCGTCCGTGTAGCAACGGCACGAGGAACATACCGACAAGCAGAAGAGCCAGGGACAGACGCTTTCGGGTACGTCCTTCGGAGCGAAGGAAATCGTAGATCAACACGTTCAACCACACCACCCAAAAACTGACCCCGAACACACTGGTCACCGAAGCGTACTGGATGAGCGTCGTGTAGTAAGACTGCGAGTACCCCAGCGAAACCCACGGAAAGCCCACTTGCCCTTGCGATCTGAGATACTCAATGCCGGTCCACCAAAACGGGATCGCGTAGATGAACCGCGGACCTAGCCGCCCCGCCAGGAAATGATGCCCGGCTCCGTAGAGCACGAAGAACAGAGGGAGGAACAACACGGCACCGATCGCTCCGGGGAGCGTGACCCATCCGATCCAGTAGAGCGTGGACAAGTGCACGAAAAGTCCCGTCACGTACGACCAGCGCAGGGCATCCCCGAGGCTCTTGCCGTCCAGCAGGTAGAACAGGGGTACCAGCACCCAGTAGGCCAAAAAACCCAAGCGAAATGGGGGAAACGCCAGACCGAAACCCAGACCGGTGGCGAAGGCCAGCATCAGATCGCGCTGCGAATTTCTCGCCGTTTTTTCGGTCCCTTCTCCCATTTGCTCCCATTCAATTCCGCTTCATCCGTTCGCAAGCGTGCTGGTGCCGCATCGCAGCCCCTGTGAGACTTCTCGCGCCGGGTGGCCGACCCTCGCAGCTCTCCGGCGTTTGGGCTTTTGAGCAGACCCGCAGGCTCCGTCCTACACGGCGGCCGCAGGACGTCCGATGGCGCAGGCCACTCGCGACTCACCAGCACCAAAAAACGGCCCACGCATGCAGGCCGCTCACAATTCACGGCGGAGGAGCAACAGCCCGTTTCACGGTGCCGGGACGACCTACCGTTTCTCCCCGGAGTCCGGATTCTGCTCGCCACCGTCCCGCTCAGCCGCGTTCAGCCAGTCCAGGTAGCTCTGCAGAATCTCGACCGCAGCCGCCTGGTCGACCATTTTCTTCTGGCGGCTGGGTTTGCGTCCCACCCCACGCAGGTGCCGACGCGCCGCCTGCGAAGTCAGACGTTCGTCCCACGCCCGGATGGGAACGTTCACCCTGCGCGCGAGTCTGGCCACGAACGCTCGAACCACCTCCGCCTGCTTGCCCAATTCCCCCTTCATCGTGAGCGGCATGCCCACCACAATCGCCCGAACATCGTATTGATCCACAAGCTGTACCAGCCGCTCCACCTGCCCCTCTTCGGACTCCCCCTCGATCGTCGCCAGCGGGTGAGCCAGGAGACCCAGCGGATCGCTGATGGCCACGCCCAGTCGTCGCAATCCGTGGTCAATTCCCAGGATCCTGCCCGGAGGTCTACGCCGGTCCGTCATGTCAAACCCGCTCGGCGAGCCTCGAACCCGTGCTCTCGCCAATCACTCCTTTGCGCTGTCGGTCCCCTCCGCGTTCAGTTCCGACAGCGGCTTCTTGAGAATTTCCTTCAGCGCTTTTCCCGCCTTGAAGTGTGTCTTTCTCCTGGCCGGCACGTAGATGATTTCGCCCGTCTTGGGATTCCGCGCCTTCGGCTTCGGTTTTGTCGTTTTCACCTCAAACACACCGAAATCCCGGATCTCGATGCGGATTTCCGGATCCGCTTCGGCCATGTACGAACGGAGCGCACGAAAAACGCCGTCGACGATTCGCTCGGTCAGGTAGATCTTCTCACCCACGATCTCGGCAGTCCGTTTTGCCACGTCTTTCTTCGTGATGGTGCGCTTCTTCGTCGATTGCCTCATCGATCCAACTCCTTTGCGTTAACCCAGACCCTTCTTCTCAACTCCTTCGCTTGTTCCCACGCCCGATTCACCACACAAACGTCACCGCGGAACCCAAAGAGACCGGCAGGTCTACGTGGTCGTCCGCCCCAAACCAGCCACCGCCGAAGGCACGTGCCCCACCCCCGGGATCCAGAAAATCAGCGCGCAGCTCGCTCGGCAGCGTGTGAAGAAGCGATCTTGTCGAACCACAGAGAGCCCACAGAGATGTCAGGCAGCGAACGGAGCAAACGGCGACGCTCGGAAGCCTCCCAAAATCCGCACGGCCCGCCGACGCTTCCCGGGCAGAGAAATGGCCATCCTTCGGCTCTCTCGTGACTCAGCGTGCTGCAACATCCGGTAGGAAGTCCCGCGTGAGTGGCTTACCACCCGGAGCATTCCCTTTGCTACCTCTCCGTCAATTCCTCTGTGGCCTCCGCTCCTCGGTGGTCATAGGCCACCTTCTCACAGTCCTGCTAGGGCCCAGCTACTTCCCCTTCACCAGCGCCGCCCTCCATGCGCGACACGCTGATCACCCCTCGCACCTTGCGGATCTTGTGCATGACCTTCATGAGCTGCGAGAGGTTTCGCACCTCGATGATGAACGTCCCCGACGCCACCGAATCTTCTGCCTTCATCTCCGCGTTCACGATGTTCGTGTCCGCGTTGGCGATCGCCTGCGAAATGTCGGCAAGCAGACCTTTCCGATTCTCACCCAGAACCCGCAAGCTCGCCAGGAACTGGTGATCCTTGGTGACGTCCCATTCGACCTCGATGTAGCGGTTGGGATCTTCGGTCATCGCGAGCAAATTCTTGCAATCGGCCCGGTGGACCACGATCCCTCGCCCGCGAGTGATGAAACCGATGATCCGGTCTCCCGGCACGGGCTGACAACACTTGCCGAAATGAATCAACATGTCGCGGACGCCGTCCACCCGCACGCCCTTGGCGGACCCACGCGCGCGTTTGAGAAAACGTTGGAAGATCGAGTCCTCTTTGGCCCGCTCGATCTTCTCCGGGGCGAGCTTGCGCGCCACGCTCTCGATCGACAGGTCGCCGCGGCCGATGGCAGCGTACAGTTGCTCCACATTGGGATGGCCGAAAGATTGGGCGATCTCCTCCAGCTCCTGTTCATCCCGGGGGATGCGAAACCGCTTGAAAAAGCGGTTGACGATTTCCTGACCGAGCTGCACGCTCTGCTCGTACTGCGACTCGCGGATCCACCGCTTGATCCGGCTGCGCGCCTTGGAGGTCTTGACGAACTTGAGCCAATCCGGGTTGGGTTTCTGATTGTGGCTGGTGATGATTTCCACCCGATCGCCGCTCTTCAGCTCGTAGTCGAGCGGCACAATGCGACCGTTTACCTTGGCCGCCAGGCAGTGCAGGCCAATATCGGTGTGCACCGCGAACGCGAAATCCACCGGGGTGGCACCGCGCGGTAGCTTGAGCAGGTCACCCTTGGGCGTGAACACAAAGACCTCGTCCTGGAAGAGCTCAACTTTGAGGTCCTCCATGAACTCGCCCGAGTCGCGCACGTCCTGCTGCCACTCCAGAACCTGGCGTAGCCAGACGAGGTGCTTGTCCAGCTCCTCGTCCGTCTTTCCCTCTTTGTACCGCCAGTGAGCGGCGATGCCCTCTTCCGCCGTGCGGTGCATTTCCTCGGTCCGGATCTGCACCTCCACCATCTTGCCATCGGGGCCGATGACGGTGGTGTGCAGGCTCTGATACATGTTCGACTTGGGAGTGGCGATGTAGTCTTTGAACCGATCGTGGACCGGGGTGTAGAGGCTGTGCACGATCCCGAGCGCGTAGTAGCACTCCTCCACCCGCTCCACTATGATCCGGATTGCGAGCAGGTCGTAGATCTCCTCGAAGGGCACCTTGCGGCGCTGCATCTTGGTGTAGATGCTGTAGAAATGCTTCGGCCGACCGGTGATCGTGGCCTTCACGCCCGACTTCCGAAGCTCCTCCTGGATCGGCCGAGCGAACCTGCGAATGTAGCGTTCCCGTTCCTCGCGCTTCTCCGCGATCTTGCGCTGAATCTCCTCGTACGCCTCCGGATCGAGTTCCTTCAGGGCAAGATCCTCGAGCTCCCACTTGATGCGCGCGATCCCCAACCGGTGGGCCAGGGGGGCGTAGACGTCACGGGTTTCGACGGCAATGCGCTTGCGCTTCTTCTCCGGCAAGTGCTCAAGGGTCCGCATGTTGTGGAGGCGGTCGGCGAACTTGATCAGGATCACCCGAATGTCGCGGACCATGGAAAGGAGCATTTTGCGGAAATTCTCCGCCTGGCGGGTTTCCAGCTTCTCGAGACGCAGCCCCCCAATTTTCGTCACGCCGTCCACCAGCTGGGCGATCTCCTCGCCGAAGGTTTCGCGCACTTCCTCAAGACCTACGCCCGTGTCCTCCACCACGTCGTGCAGTAGTCCGGCCACCACGGTCACGTGGTCCATCCTCAGCTCGGTGAGGATCTTGGCCACTTCGATCGGGTGGACGAAATAGGGCTCGCCGCTCATCCTCAGTTGCTCGCGGTGCGCCCGGTAGGCAAAAAGAAAAGCCCGCGATAGGAGCTCAGCATCCACGTGAGGATCGTAGCGGCGTAGACGGCGGAGTAGCACCTGATAGTCCCGGTAGAAGGGATTCGTGCTCAGATGCTCGGCAAACGCCTTCGGTTCTGCGGCGGATTCCGTTACATGTTCAACATCCGCCTTTCTTGTGATCGTCTCCGCCATCCTCCGGTTCCGGCCTAATTTCAGAAAAATCTTTACTCAACAGTCTAACGACGATCGGTACCTGCGAGTTGCACCGGTCATCTCCCACGCGCCGCGAATGTTCCCAGTGCCACAGCTCCCATCCGATTTCAACCGCCCCGATCAGCTGCTCAGCTGAGCCCCACCGGGGGCAGCACAGCGGGCCCTGTCGCAGCAGGACAGAATGCTGTCCACGCTTCGCAGCACCGTCTGCCCTGTGGCCCGACGCGCTTTAGCCCCCGATCCCACACCCGCCTTTGCCCACGGCACCCCCGCGAGAGACGCCTCAGAACGGCACGGTCTTGTCCACCGGCGGCGCTTCCTGTTCGAACTTGGCCAGATTCGCGAATAGCACGTACTCCTTCACAAATGCCAGCTCCACAGTACCCGTGGGGCCGTTGCGCTGCTTCGCAACGATGATCTCCGCGATTCCCGGCTTTTCCGTGGGCCCGTACACTTCGGGACGGTAGATGAAGATCACTACGTCGGCGTCCTGCTCGATGGCCCCGGACTCCCGCAGGTCGGACAGAATCGGTCGCCGCTCTCCCGTCCGCTGTTCCACAGCGCGCGAAAGCTGCGAGAGAGCTACCACCGGAATGTCCAGTTCCTTGGCCAGGGCCTTGAGGGACTGGGAGATCATCGTGATCTCCATCTGCCGGCTCTCCACCCGCCCCGTCCCGCGGATGAGTTGCAAGTAATCGATGATCAGCAGCCCGATGTTGTGCTCGGCCTTGGCGCGCCGCGCCTTCGCGCGGATCTCGAGAATGGTCTGAGCCGGACGATCGTCAATGAAGATAGGGGCCTGATCCAGCCTCCCCACCGCCATGCTCAATTTGGGCCATTCCGAATGGGGTAATCGCCCGGTGCGGATGAGGTGTGCGTCCACCCGGGCCTCGCTGCACAGCATGCGCATGGTGAGCTGGTAGCCTGCCATTTCGAGACTGATGATGCCCACGGGGATCCCGTAGTCCACCGCCGCGTTGCGGGCGATGTTGAGCGCGAAGGCCGTCTTGCCCATGCTCGGCCGGCCCGCGATCACGATGAAGTCGGACCGCTGAAAACCGGAAGTCAAATTGTCGAGCTCGGTGAAACCAGTGGGCACACCGGTGGTGAGACCTCGGCGCTGGTGGTAGGACTCGATCGTTTCGAACGTGTGGTGGAGAAGCGGGTTGATGTGTTGAAAGCCTTCTCGAAGACGCCGTTCCGAAAGGGAAAAGATCTGCTGCTCGGCTCTGTCGATCAGCTCGTACACATCGCCGGTGGCCTCGTAGGCCTGTTCCTGCACCTGGCTGGTAACCTCGATGAGCCTGCGAGCCAGCGATTTTTCGAGGACAATCTTGGCGTAGTACTCGACGTTCGCCGAGGAAGGAACAGCGCGAGCGAGCTCTGTGAGGTAGTAGTTGCCCCCCACGTCGTCGAGCGTGCCTTCTTTGCCCAGCTCCTCGGCTACGGTCAGCATGTCCACGGGCTCGTTGCGTTCGAACAACCGGAGGGCCGCCTCGTAGATCTTCTGGTGAGCCTGCCGGTAGAAATTGCTCGGCTCGAGGATTTCCACCACCCGGGTGATCGACTTCGGCTCAAGCAGGATGGCACCGAGCACAGCCATCTCGGCATCGATGGATTGGGGAGGTACGCGCTCCCCCGCCTCGGATTCTCTCACCAGCGCCACAGCCCTTTCCTCCTGCTCCGCCGTCTTGGCCTGCTAAACCGGGTTGGTGTTGAGAAGCTCCGATCAGTCATCCAATGGCAGGGTTTCCTGAATCGCCTGCACCGATCCAGCGGCCGAGTCCCTGCCCCGAGGCCGGCCCGCGACTCGCTCCATCTCGATGCCCGGACCACCCGCGGCTTCCCGTTCTAGAATTTCTTTGTGCAGCTCCACTGCTCTGCGCAGGTCCGCAATGGCCGCATCTCGCAACGATGGTGTTCGTAACACGGCCGCCGGGTGATAGGTCACCAGCATCGGGATGCCGTGAAATTCGAAGACCCGTCCCCGCATCCGGTTCAGGGGAGTGAGCACGTTCAACAGTGCCTGCGCGGCCACGCGACCGAGGCAAACCAGCAGCTTGGGCCGGATGATCTCGATCTGCTTGCGCAGGTAGGGCAGGCACTTGGCCACCTCTTCCGCCAGAGGGTCACGGTTGCCCGGCGGGCGACACTTCAGGACATTGGCGATGTACACGTCCTCCCGCCGGAGGCCGACTTCCGCGAGCATGCGGTTCAGCAGTTGACCGGCCCGTCCCACGAAGGGCTCGCCCTGCAGGTCTTCATCCGCCCCGGGGGCTTCGCCGATGAACATGATGCCGGCGTGTTCGTTGCCAGTGCCGAACACGAAATTCGTGCGTGTCTTGGCGAGCGAACACTTCTGGCAATCCTTGATCTGCTCGTAGAATTGCTGCAGCGGGGATGGTTTGGGTCTCAGATCAGCCAAAGTCGCCTCAAGCAGGTCTCGATCGAGCACGGGGTCGTTCCCGAAAACCTCGAGCTCGAACAGCAGCGCCGAAACTACCGAACGTGGGTCACGGGAACCGGTCTCAGCCATCGCACTTCACGTTCTGTCGCTGTTCAACGTATCAACGGTCGATGATCCGACGGACCGTCGGAGGACGGGATTCACACCTACTCCTTCCGGCGCCTCAGCATCTGACCGGCTCGAAATACCAGGCGCTGAGCCAGCTCGATCTTGCTCATCAGCGGCCACGACTCCACGTGCCCGTCGGCATCCAGTAGGGTTACCCGATTCGTGTCGGCCTCGAAAGCAGCCCCCGGCTCCAGGGGGTTGTTGATCACGATGAGATCCAGGTTCTTGCCGCGAAGCTTCTGCTGACCGAACTCGAGCTCGTTCTGGGTTTCCACCGCGAATCCGACCAGGAGGCGATCTCCTTTGTGGCGTCCAGCCCAGCCCAGAATATCCGGGGTCTGCTCAAGCTCAAGTTGCAGGGCCTGGTTTTTCTTGATCTTGTGGTCCGACACCCGTGAGGGCCTGTAGTCGCTCACAGCCGCCACCATGAAAAGCACGTCCGTCCCGGACCAGCGCTCCTCCACCTCCCGGAGCATCTCCTCCGCAGTCCGCACCGGACGCAGGTCCACCCCTTCCGGCGGCCGCAACTGACAGGGCCCGGAGACGAGCGTCACCTCTGCGCCCGCCCAAAGCGCGGCCTCAGCCAGGGCGTAGCCCATCTTCCCGGACGACCTATTCGAGACGAAACGTACCGGATCAAGAGGCTCCTGGGTCGGCCCGGCCGTCACCAGCACGCGCTTGCCCGCCAGCGCGTCGTGCCGCAGCAACACGAGCTTCACGGTATCCAGAATCTTCTCCGGATCAGCCAATCGGCCCCACCCGACCTCCCCCTCGGCCAGCTCACCCTTCTCGGGCCCGACGATCCGGTACCCCCACCCCCGCAAAGCTTCGAGGTTGCGTCGAAGAGCCGGTTTGTCGTACATCCGGCTGTTCATGGCGGGGCAAATCACCACGGGCACTTCCGCGGCGGCAAGCACGGCCGTGAGCGCCTCATCGGCCAGTCCGGAGGCAAGCTTCCCGATGAAATCGTACGTGGCTGGCGCGACCACGGCGGCATCCGGCCACCGCGCCATCTCGATATGCACGGTGGCACTCGCTCCTGCCTCGCGAGCGAACAGATCCGTGAGCACGGGGCGTCCAGAGAGGGTCTCGAACGTCAGCGGAGCCACGAACTTCGTGGCCGCCCGGGTCATCACCACCTGGACTTCCGCGCCGAGTTTCACCAGGCCCCGCAGGAGCTCGCAACTTTTGTAGGCAGCGATGCCGCCCGTCACCCCCAGCAACACCCGCTTGCCATCCAGTAAGCGCTCGGCCACGCCTCCTCTCCCACGGCACAGAGCCCGCGCAGGCGATCAGCCCTGTTCCTCTTCCCCTCCTTCTTCCTCGACGTACCGGAATTTGATCTTGCCCTCCAGCATCTCCTTCATCGCGACCACCGAGGGCTTGGGGAAGCGCATGTAGTCCTGAATGGGCTCACGAGGCCCCAAATCTTCATCCTCGAGGTCTTCCAGACTGGGGGGCGGAGCGTTTTCGGCCTGCTCCATCAGGATTTGCTGCGTAATCGACCGCTGTTCGTCGTTGATCTGCCGCGCGCGCTTGGCGATGATCACCACAGCTTCGTACAGATTGTCCACCTGTTCGAGAATCTTCGTGAGATCAAGGGTTTCAACCATCTCGTTTCCACCTCCTACTTGGGATGCCGATCAGTCCCCCAGGTGTATCGCCCGTCCTCCCGACCAAGGAGCCGCGAACGGCCTCAAGCTGAGCCGCTACTACCGAGCCGAGCG
>CAYXFI010000122.1:0-9838 GCA_964464205.1 uncultured Cytophagia bacterium | reverse complement strand
TTCTACGGCTCCAGACCAGTCCTCAGGCCCTTGACGACGCGCAAAATTGCCAGGAGTGGGACCGGTTTCCGAATCTGGGTTCAATCCCAATGCGAATTCGCCCACGTACCGGGCGCCCGCGTCCGAGTCGAGTATCCGCCGAAGATCCTCCGTTCGTTCGCCCGCGCGGGCTTCGACCACGCGACCTTTCCGGAACACCAGTTCAACGGACTCGAAATAGATGCCCCTGTACACAGTGGGAGCGTTGAAACGCACCCTGCCTTCCACCGATTCGCGCACCGGGGCGGTGAAGATCTCACCGTCGGGTAGATTGTGCTCCCCAGCGCACGGCACCGCCGGGATCCCCCGCACCGACAGCTCCAGTTCCGTACCCGGCCCAATGACACGGACCCGCTCCGCCCTCTCCAAACGCTTTTTGAGCGGCTCCATGGCGCGCGCCATCTTGCCGTAGTCCACCGTACAAACGCGGAAGTAGAAATCCTCAAACGCATCCGTGCTCATTCCGGCTTGCTGTGCCAATGCCGGGCCGGGATACCGGAGTACCACCCAGCGGGTTCTCCGTACGCGAAGTTCCTGGTGGACGGGCATCCACCAGTGTTTGCGGTAGATGCGCATCTTGTCCTCGGGCACATCCGACATCTCCGCCGCATTGGAGCCACCGCGCAAACCGATGTACGCCTGAACCCCCTTCATCAGCACCCGTTCCGATTTGCCGGCCAGGCGCATGCTTTCCTCCGCGGCGTGCAGGTAGACCTCCCGCATCACCCTGGCCTGCTTGGTGAGGACGAGGGGCAAGGCTCCGCGTTCGGCAACCGCCCTCACGAAAGCGATTGTCCATTCCTCCGGCACGTCCACCGCCTGGATCAAGACTTTCTCGCCGGCCTTCACCCTGCACGAATGATCCATCACCACCGCTGTGAGACGCTCGAGTCGAGGATCCAACGGTCCCACGGTTCTCCCTCCTGTTGAAGCAACTCTGTCTCCACTTCAACTGCAGGAACCTGCTTTTCTTCTCGCACATTCAAATTACGGATTCTGCGCAAAATGCGCGAAAGAAAGAAGCGTGACTAACTTCCGACCACTCCATCCCACCACCTGGCACGGGGAGTGAAGTAGACGGTCTTGGGACCAGCTGACGGGAGGGGAAGCCATGGCCAAGGTAGTCCTGATTGAGCCCCGGGCGGAGTTCAACGGTTACGCTCTCTTTCGCCTACCTCTCCTTGGTCTCCTGTACATGGGCACAATTCTCAAGCAGCGCGGGCACGAGGTACGAATCATCGTGGAGAGCATCCAACCCGCCCTCGACGAGAGCTCCGGCCAGCTCGATCCCGACATTCTCGACGCCGACGTCGTGGGGCTTTCGGGCATGACCTGCACCGTGCAGCGTTCCTACGAGATCGCGCGCCGCATCCGCGAACGCAATCGGCATGCGACCATCCTAATGGGTGGACCGCACGTCACATTCCTCCCGCAGGAGGCGCTTCCGGTGGCCGACGCCGTGGTCACCGGAGAGGCAGATTTCCGACTGGCCGAGGTTGTGGAGACCGGAGAGGCGGTTGAGCGCGTGCTCGGCGGCGACTCCCACGTGAACCTCGACGACCTCCCAATCCCCGATCTCTCGCTGATCAAAGGGCTGCGTAAGGCGCGGTGGGTGCCAATCGCTACCTCGCGGGGTTGTCCGTACGACTGCCGATTCTGCTCGGTGACGAAGATGTTCGGCAGGCGATTCCGTTTCCGCAGCCCGGAGCGCATTGTCGAAGAAGTCGAGCAACGTTTGCGGGAAGGGCATCGGCGCCTGTTCTTCTACGATGACAACTTCGGCGTGGACCGCGAAGGTACCAAACGCTGGCTCGAGGAAGTGGTTCGCCGTGGGTGGCGCTTCCGCTGGAGCGCCCAGGCCCGGGTAGAGATCGTGAAAGACGACGAGCTGCTGGATCTGATGGCCCGCTCGGGCTGCTACTACCTGTTCATCGGAATGGAGTCGGTGAACCCCGACACACTCCGCGACTACAGGAAGCGGCAGACCCTCGAAGACATCCGCAACTGCGTCCGCAAGCTACACGCGGTGGGGATCCACGTGCACGGCATGTTCGTGCTGGGCTCCGACGAAGACGACGAAAACACCGTGCGCGAGACGGTGAGATTCTGCGACGAGGAACGAATCGACACGGCGCAATTCGCCATCCTCTCCCCCTTCCCCGGTACGGATCTCTACAGGGATCTGGAAGCGCAGGGTCGCATCCTCACCCGGAACTGGCGCTTCTACGACGGCACCCACGTCGTGTTCAGGCCCCTCAAGCTCAAGGCCGTTGAACTGCAGCGGCTGTTCCTCTGGACGTGGAGGAAGTTCTACCGCGCCGCCAATGTGAAGGCGTTCCTGATCAGTCGCTACTTGCTGCGCCGGTGGGAGCGAATCAATCGCACGTTTGTGGAGCTGCTTCGGCGGGATTCACTGGAGGAATTGGATCGGGCGGGGACTGTGGTCTGAAACCCCTTCGGCCGCCCGCCGGCAGTGCTAAATGAAGGGCGGCGGACCCACCCGGGCAGAGGCCCCCACGGGGTGCAGACAATGCCCGCCCGGGGCTGTCGCTAATCGAATTTCCTGCGGGGAAAGGACGGTCGCTTTCCTCAACCTTCGTTTTCTCACCGAACAGCGGGGCCCAAAACGCCCGCCGCAAGGCAGGTTAGGGGGCGCTTTGTGCTTCCGTGGCGGGTTGCTTTGGCTTCTGAACGTTCTCGAGACTGACCAGGTATTTGCGGAGCCGGCGAGCGGTTTGCAAACCGCTGCGGTAGACCGAGCAGGTCCTGCAGTCCTCGTCGGTCTTCAGGCCCTGTCGCCGCATCACGACCCAACAGGGATCGCCCTCCATCTCAAGCACCGGGCAATGGCCTTTGTGGCTGGCCTTGCATTCCTCGCAGCTGTTCATCTCCCAGCAGGGCAGCGTGGAGAGCAACCAGCGAATTCCGGCGAAGTTGAGACCGTGCTGGTGGATCAGCTCACGGATGCACTCAATACGTGCCAGATCCTCCCTCGAGTACAGCCGCCGCCCGGTAGGGGTCTTGTACGGTATGACCAGCTCTTCCATCTCGTACATCCGCAGGGTGGGAACCGCGATCCCGGCGCGCTCCGCTGCCAGCCCGATGGTCAGCACAGGCTCGTCGCTGGGAAACCCAATACCCATGATCTTACCTCCCTCGTGCGGGGCTCTCGCCCGTTCGAAGCCCTGTTTTTCTTGCTCCAGGGATCAGGTTCCAAGCGAAAGCACGAAACCTTTGCCAAATGCCACGCCTTCTCGGCAAAAATGTAGCGATGCGGCTCGCGATATGCAAGCGAAAGCGACGCGCATCGGCCTCCTATTCTGCCTTGGCTGAGCCGCAACCCGCGCCGGGATACAGAAACCACCGTTCCCGGGGAATCCGCCGCAGCCACAGATTCAATCGGTGCTGCGGGAGGAGATTGCGTTGGCGACGGTGCCCCCTCCCGCACAGCGGCCAGTCTTGCCACAAGTCTACGGTGCGGAGCACGCCCCCAATCAGGGGCCGGGGGTGGCGGAAAGCGTGTGGGAGAACCGTTCTTCTGGAACCACGGAGGCGCCGAGATCACAGAGACACCACAGAGTAGATACAACGGGCAGCGATGCTGGCAACGCTTCCGGAACTATCGCACTCCGTTCCGTGTCCGCGGCGACACGGCGGGATCGTTCCTCCGCCGCCTCCTGATTTCGTGCAGTCGGATCCGTTGGGTCAGTTACCATGCGGACAGCACGGTGCCGCCAGAATCTGTCTTCCCACCGGTTTCTGCGTAACCCTCCGGGTCCTCCGTGCGTCAGTGGCGGGGGTTGTCCATCGGCAAGCGCCCTAGTACAGCTCGAAATCACGAACGCACTGGTCGCGAGAGCCGGTCACAAGATCTTCCACGGACACCGTCAGCCGGTACTTCCCCGCCGATCCGCCCGGCATCTCCACAGCCAGGTACTCGGTGGCGTCGCTTGAGGGCACCGTCCTTTCGGCGCGCGTCGTGACCAAAGTGCGCTTGCCCGCGCCCAGTAGCCCGAACAGGTTCTTCAGCGATCTGCTTCCCGCGCCGTCCATCCTCTCCACGGCGAGCTCGACCGCGTAGCGAGCCACGCCGCTCCGGTCCAGCTGCAGGTTGTAGACCTCAAAGTAGAGCCAGATCGGCTCTCCCACCGCGAAACGCCGCGCGGGGTTCGGCAGTAACTGGACACCTCCGCGCTGCCAGACCGACGCACTTCCGTCGTCGCCAGGCACGCCGAGAACCACGTCGCTCATCGCCAGCCGGGCCCGGTTGTAGTTGGAAACCGAGACGGTGAACCTGTACCCGGCGATCACGTGCGTGTTGATTCCTTCGGCGTAAAAGCCGACGCGGTACTTACCGGGTACCAACGAGAAGCGATGCGCCCCGACGAAGTATCCGTCCGCCACCAGGGACGAATCGTCCCAATTCACCGTCTGGATTCTTCTGGACTGGCATTTCGTGTTCCAGCCGAGATCGTACACCGCCGCCCCGAACTCCCACAGCGAGTCGGCTCGCCGCGGCCCATTCGGGATGTGGCGCGGCACCGAGAAAAAGAGCTCGAGATCCGTCCTTCCACGACGGCCCCGGAACGAAGCCACCTCGAACGGGCAACGGATCGGCATCATCTTCTTCGACCACGTGTGCCGATCGTGTCGCAGCCCGATGGCCACATCTTCCCGGCCGACGTTCGCGAGCTGGCTCAGCAGTTCGGCCCGGGTCATCCGGGAACCGTGGAGGTACCGGGTGATCAGTGGGTCCCAATCCTCACGGCTTGCCAGCATTCGATCGTCCGTGGGAACCGGCACCAAACGCCAGTTGTTGGGCCCGCCGTCTTCGTCGATCTCGAAATGAAACATCAGCGGTCGAGCCAATCCCGGGAACGTGTACAACCACGACTCGTTGTGCGCCAGTTCCGAGCCCAGCGCGGTGGCCCGCCGATCAGGCTCGCCGTAGCGGAGGTAGATCAGCCCCTTGTCGTTGAATTTGTGGTTGAGGAAGAACGTCTTCGGGAACCTCAAATAACCGGCCACGTCCGGATCGTTCACCGGTAGGCGAAAACCGTCGTACCGGTATTCTCGTTCCGCGAACACGAGTCGACGATAGTGCTCCCGGATGCGCAAATTATCGGGACTGCCCGGCCGGGGATTTCGTTTCTCCCAGAATCGTTTGAAGAACGCGATCTTCTCCCGCGGTGTCTTGGCCCTTCGGTACTCCGCCAGCTCTGCGTCGTCCATGATGTACTTGACATCCTCGAACACGAAACGGGCCGCCAAATCGCCGTCAATGGACCGAACGGCGCGCCAGTAGAATTCGTCGGCCAAAAGTGGATCGCCACCGACGTAGTGTAGCCGGGCCAGTGACAACAGCACAGGCTGCTGGGGATAGGGCAGATCCTCTTCCAGCAGAGTCCGGAAAATGCTGTCGGCGAGCCCGAAGTGTTCGTGCCTACGGTACAGTTCGGCCAGGAAGTACCTGCCGTACAAAGAGCTATCCTGGAGCAACCACCCTTCCACCGTGTCAGGGGTCTCGTGCGCCAACAGGTAGTCGTACAGGCTGAACTGCCCGAAGATGGCGTGTTCCAGATCGGGCTTCAGGGTAAGTTGCCGCAGTCCCAGGGCGACCGCCGTGAAGTAGTGATGCTTGTATCGTTCGAAAAGGGCGAGCTGGAACAGAACGTCCCGGTAGCAACTGTCCCGCTCGAGGACGCGTACGAAGTGCTGCTCAGCAAAGCTCCACTGGGTCGCGCGCAGGATCCCCGCCGAGCGCGCCCCCACTTCCCGGTAGGCGATGGCAAGACCGTAATGCGCGGCGAGATCATCCGCCCCGCTGTCGAGAAGCGTCTTGAAGTATTTCTTCGCCTGATCCCATCTCTCGCGCTTCAGCTCGATAAAACCCAGCCCACGGTAGGCCAGGGGCTCGCCCTCGTTCAGGAGCTCGCGGCAGAGACGGCCCGCCCTCGCCAGCTCGCCGCTTGCCAGCAAGCTGTCGGCCAGCGCTAGGAGGGAATCATGGGGTACCTGTCCGCTCGCCGGCACGGAGAGCAGGAGCAGCGCCCCCACGACAAGACACAGCTTCAGAAACCTCACCGAAAAAGCTCACCTCCGGAGCAAGAATGATGGACACAACGTCCAGTACCCGAGCATTCAACCCCCGAATCACCGGCGCGTTCCCAAACACCGAAGGGAAGCGGCGCAGGCGCTTGACGACAAGCCCTCCCGAAGCAGAGAACTTTCCCATCCACCGCGCAGGCGAGGCCTCCACCCCACCGTTACCGCGTCCTTTTCGGGCCGACGCGCGGGTAGGATGTTCTGCAAATCCGTTCACTGCCCGCCTCGTCGCTCTTTGGATCTGCACGGCGCAAAAATATGTCGATTGTTTCGAAGTTTTTCCGGATATTTATCAAGTCGGATTGTCAAGCCTTCGGGAATGATGGCGCACCGGGCCCTTCTGGCGGAGGCACGGAAGCGGTGCCAGCGAAGTCCGCAGATGCGGACCGAAGCTGAGTGAAGAGAACCGGGGCTGCAACCGGGCACTGGCGAAGGGGAGTTCGAGGCGGTGGAGGCCCAGCCCCACCGCTCGGCTGGAGGAACTCCCGGACGATGTGTCCTCCGTCCAGCGCCCACCAGCGACCTACCGCTGCCGCGTGTGCGCTGAACGAAAGCCGTCTTCGAGAACCTCGCATGTCGAACGGGGTTGGCCACCGTCGCTCATCCCGCTCAGCGTCCGGAGAACAGCGGCAGCGGGAACTGAACCGACTACGGGTGACGGTCTGCCCCATTCGGCCAGCGTCCTGGCCCAGGGGGAAAGGAGGACGGGGGCCCGTTTTGCGGAGCCGGGCCGAGGGGACTGAGCGAGTAGATGGAGCACACTCGCAACAGGAGGGTTGAGAGATGGCTGACAGCGAAAACCTGGTGTACATCATTCGCAACCCTACGACATGTGGCGAGTGCGGTCGGGAGCTTGGGAAAGGCGCCTTCATCAAGCTCGCCGGCGAGAGAGGTGCGCTTTGCCTGCGGTGTGCCGGGATGGACCACTTGGTTTTCTTGCCCTCGGGCGATGCCTGCGTGTCGCGCAAAGCGAGAAAGCTCTCCGGCGATTCCGCAGTGGTGCTCGAGTGGAGCCGCACTCGCAAGCGTTACGAGCGCCAAGGCTTGATGCTGGAACTACCGGCGGTGGAGCAGGCGGAGCTCGAATGCGTGGAGCACTGGATCGCGAAGGCGCGGCAAGCGCAAGAGAGCGGCGAAATCCGGATCGGCAAAGGCAGAAAGAGGGCCATCCGTGAAACCGCCAGCCGGATCGTCATCGGCATCCGGCAACACTTTCCCCACTGTCCGGAGGAAACCGCTCAGGCGGCAGCCGAGCTCGCCGCACCACCTCTCGCCCTTTTCTTCAGCGAAGGCGCGCAGCTCACGAAGTTCCTCAGCAGACCGTATGTCCGAGCTGTTCTGATCACATACCTTCGCCGCACCTTAGCACCGAAGGGAAAAGAGCGGGCGCCCCGCGCGACTCCCAGCGAGGTGCCCGAAGAAATCCTCGCGCTCCTCAAAAAGTGGGAACGAAAGGGCGACGACCGGCGAGTCCTCTGAGCGCGCTGGTTTAACGTCGAAGCTGGCGGGAGAGAGCTGCGGCAAAGCTGTTCAATGAGTCTGGCCACGTCTCTGATCCTACAGCCCTTCGATCCAATGCTCCTGCATCTCGGCCGGAGGGCTGAACCGAGCGGATCACCGCGGAGGACCGGACCGTGCACACGGTCGTTCTCATCCTCGGGGGCTATGGGAATCTGGGGCGCTGCCTGGCCCAACTGCTCCTGCAAGAAACCGATGTTCGACTGATTCTGGCTGGACGCAATCGGGAGAGAGCGAACGTCCTTGCGGCGCAGCTCAACCGGCTCTTCGACAGCGATAGAGTCTCGGGCCGGTACGTGGACGCCAGTTGCCCGGCTAGCCTTCGGAGAGCGTTGCGGGACGTGGATCTCCTCATCGTCGCTGCGGGGACGGCCCGGTTCGCCAAGATGGTCGCGGGGGCAGCATTGGAAGCAGGTGCGGACTACGTGGATGCCCAGTACTCGACTCGCAAAACGAACGAGTTGAAGGCAATCGCTCGCGAGATCGAGAAAGCAGGGCGCTGCTTCATCACCGACGGGGGCTTTCACCCCGGACTGCCCGCCGCTCTCGTACGCTACGCGGCCCAGTTCTTCGACGACCTACACGTCGCCAACGTCGGGGCCGTGATTCGACTGAATTGGGCGCGGCTGTCCCTCGCCGAGTCAACGATCGCGGAGTTCATCGAAGAGATGCGCCACTACGATTCGCACTTCTACCGCGACGGGCGCTGGAAAACGGCCCAGCTGTTCGGCATGACCGGCGCACTCTCGATCGACTTTGGCGGAGAGTTCGGCCGACAGTTCTGCGTACCCATGTTCCTCGAGGAAATGGAAGCTCTCCCGGACACGTTCCCGTCCCTGCGGGAAACGGGGTTCTACGTGGCCGGCTTCAACTGGTTCGTCGACTGGTTTGCGCTGCCACTGGCGACCACGGCCGTGAGAATCTGGCCCCAGCGGGCCCTGAAAGCGATGACGCGTCTCCTGAGATGGGGATTGGCTACGTTCTCCAGGCCACCCTTCGCCACGGTTCTGAAGGTAGAAGCTTTCGGTAAGAAGGACAGCCAGACCAAGGAGATGACGCTGACCGTACGTCACGAAGATGGCTACGCTCTCACCGCAATCCCGATTGTGGCTTGCCTCCTGCAGTATTTGGACGGTTCCATCAGACGGCCCGGCCTGTGGACGCAGGCGACCATCGTGGAGCCAGGTCGCTTTGTGAAAGACCTGGAGCGGATGGGTGTCGAGGTCCGGATCGACGCCGATTCTTGACGAGTGGGCAACGCCGAGAACTGCCTACCTCCCTCCAAGTCGATGGCGCGCCGGCCACCGGCCTACGAAAAGAGGGACAGGCCGTCGGACCGGACGATTCACCTCCACCGGAACCTTCCAAAACAAGAAGGCAGGCTTACGCTAACCCGCAGACCCCCGGGTTCCACCTCACCCGGCCCGACTCACCTGCTCGCTCGATAGCCCACCAGCACGTGGAGAGAAACCAGGGCCTTACCGAGGTCATCGACTCCGTCCAGAGCCTCGAATCTGCCCAGGCTGTAGGACAAGAACGCGTCGAGTCGGAGCCGAGCGAAGGACACATCCCCGCGGAATTCGTCTGACCGTTCGCAGCCCCCAATTGCGCAAGCCCTAGGTCTGCAGCCTCGGGGAACCACCGTAGAACAACACGGCCGGGGCGCTCTGTGTCAGATGTCAAGACGCTCGATATGAGGCCTTAGAGCCTTCTCAAGCCTGATCATCGCACCAATCATCGCCTTGTGGATCTCGGGCCATTTGGATTCGTCGTCGCCGTACCCGCCGACTTTGATCTTCTTGCATATTCTGCAGGCTCTTTTTCCCTCTAAGCGTTCCCACTCCAGTGGCTCACCAAATGTACCTTCAATAGCCTCTTTGCTTGCGAGTAGTCGCTCGAATATCTGTTCGTTCTCCTCTTCCCTATCCTTTCCCCTGTCTATGTACAGTTCAACCTGGGCCTCGTTCTTCCTGACCGAGTATACGAAGCTTAGCCCCTGCTTGCCGGCGCTCGCGCCTATCCAGTTGTACTGGGACGGGGATATGTTCGCGTGCAGTCTCGTCTTGGCCTTCGCAGCTCGAAGCAAGAGGGTCCAAAACTTGTTTCTGATTCGGTACCGTTCAGCAATTTGCTTCTTGGCCTTCCCAACTTCCTTCCCTTCTTCTGTAGGGCCAAC
>CAYXFI010000121.1:0-9907 GCA_964464205.1 uncultured Cytophagia bacterium | reverse complement strand
ATCCCGCGCCTGCGGGATAACAGCCACCTGCTCTGCCAGTTGAGCTACGCCGGAAAGCGCTCAAAATATATCAATCGACCGTCCAAAAGTCAAGTTCTTTGGCCCGCGCTGCTCCCGGAGGGAAATGGGTACGCGCGCCGGGCCCGTAAACGTCAGCGCACGCGTTCGCTACACGATTCTGCGCTTCCCTGGATCCCAAAAGACCTTGCGCCCCTCCAGATACGATCTGGTGGCCATGTGACAGGTGATCGCTTCTTCGAAGCCTCTGTCGATGTTGCAGCTCGGCTGGCCACCGTTGCGGATGCAGTCCAGCCACTCGGCGATGTGCAGGTGAGTGACGTCCACCAGCTTGCCCTCGCGGTACGTGTACATGAGCCCACGGCTGGCGAAGTACTTCTGGCTGGCGGAGGTCACTACGTCGATGCCTTTGAGCCCTGGCTGGTACGAGAACAGCGGGAGGGAAGTATCAATGATGCCCTGCTCGATCTTCTCCTTGTAGCGTGTGGAGAAGGGGTCAGTTACGACCGTCAGGGTTTCCCCGACGATCATCGTGGCGTCGTGCCCCATGATCAGCTTGCCGCGACCATGGCTGCTGGCCAACGTAGCGCTGTAGATCAGCGTCAGATCTCGGTCCGGATATTCGTACACGACCTGAAACACATCGGGCACGTCGCGGCCGTCCTTGTAGTAGTAGATTCCACCGGAAGCCACGGCGGAGTCAGGGATGCCGAGGTCGAGGATCTGATTGATCGCGTCGTACTCGTGGGACAGCAAGTCGCCGGCCAGGCCGGTCCCGTAGTCGTACCAGCACCGCCAGCGGAAGAAGCGCTCTTTGCTGAAAGGCACTTTGTGAGGTGCCGGGTCCTGAAACTGGTCCCAGTCGATTGTCTCGGGACTGGCTTTCTCGTGAATGTCGTACACCCACGCACCTTCGGGGGTGTTGCGGTTGGTTCCGGTTTGGATGAGGGTGATTTTGCCGAGGATATTCCGTGCCACAATTTCCCTGGCTTTGTAGTGGCTCACCTGCTGTCGGTTCTGATGTCCGAGCTGGAAAACTATGCCGCTTTTCTTGACGGCGTCGACGACTTGGTAGACTTCTTCTTCCGTCCTCGTCATGCATTTCTCGCAGTAGACGTGTTTCCCCGCCCTGGCCGCGTCGATGATCATGCGTGCGTGCCAGTGATCCGGCGTGGCGATGATGACTGCATCGACGTCGTCGCTCTCAAGCAGCTCGCGGTAGTGGCGGTAGCGCTTGGCGGGCTTGAGACCCGTGGCTGCTCCACGTGGACGCACGTCGTTGTGCGCGGCGGCGATGGCCTCCTCGGCACGAACGTCGAAGATATCGCAGACGGCGGTAATGACCACGTTCAGGTCTTCCTGACTGAGAAAGGTCTCGAGAGCACGGTCGAACTTGTTCTCCTCAGCGCGGCGCTTGGCCGATTCGATCCACTCCGGGGTGGCAAAGCCGGCGGCGCGGGCCAGAGCGTGTCCCCGGCCGCCAAAGCCGATGATGCCCAGCCGAATGAGCTCGCCCTTCTTCTTCAGGGTGGTCTTGGGTAGGACTGCGGGGGCTTCGTCCGTGAGTCCCAACTCGGCCAGGATCTGCTGCCTTCTGGACTGATCCATGCTGATCTTCCTGAACAAACTGTACGCGAATCCCCCCAGAACCGGCACTGTGGCGAGCGCCCGTATGAAATCCCGGCGCCCCGGCTGACGCCGATGTTCTGAGTTTTTCCCTTCGTCCGCGGCCATTTCAATCCTCTCCTCGGTTGCCTGGTCCGTAGATCAACCTGTCAATCCCGATCAGATGGCTCGATGGGAAAAGCGTCAGCACAAGAAGGGCGGCCATCTCGATCAGGACTTTGTTCACGATCAGGTAGCTGCCCTCCATCGGCATGGAGTACTTGTACCCGACCAGAGGTGGGCTGCAGACGTAGTAGAGCAGCAGGAGCACCATCCCAGCGATGGAGGCGAGCTGTGAAAAGCAGCCGATCAGCAATCCCAGCCCGATCGCAATGAGGCCCCACACGTTGAGTGCGTCCACGACCCTCAGGGCCGTTGGATTGACCGCGATGGACTGGAACAAGTCCGACAGTATCCACTTCGATTCCGTCAGGAAACTGGCAGAAGTCCAGTAGGGGTTCAGCAGCTTGGCGATTCCCTCGTAGAGGAAATGCCAGCCAATCAGGACGCGCAATACCACCAGGCCGGTGAGTTGGAGACTGGTGTACCTGAAAGGCACGTGGTACAGGCGTGCGAACATGGCGGCCTCGTTCCTTGCTTGGTTTGCTCAGCTCCTTGCCGTAATTCCCAACCCCCAGCCGACGAGAAAGTACGGCGGCACTTGCGGCGTCAACAGAAATCGATCTGCCGCAGTGGGAGTCTCTCCCCTCGAACGTGCTGCCAAGCCATCTGCATCCAGCATCCCAGCCGTCGGGTCCCCAATGGCTCGACGAATGGTAACCAAACTCCGGGTTTTTGTCAAGTGGGGGATTGCTTTGCATTGGCGCATCTTTGCAGGGCGAGCCTCGCTCGTTTCTGGGTAGCTGCGCCTCCCGGCAGAATAGGCCGCAACTAGCAGCTGATTTCTGCCGACTACCACATGCTTCTGGGAATGGGAAATCACCCCGTGAATCCCCTCTGCCGACACAGGCCTACGGCAAACAGCCGGGAAGTTCCAGGGGGCAACTGGGGATTGCTCTGGGAGTTCCCTATCCCGGGGCGCCGACCACTCGTTGCTGGGATCAACGAGCGAAGCTGCACTGGCGCTCTCCTGAGGGACGATCGAAAACTCATGTACGGCTACGTTCGCCGCGACGCGAATCGACTGCGGGTGGAGCGGGCAGGTCGATCGCTAGTTCAGGGGGGCGATTCAGGCGACAGCGCAGCGTGCGCGCCAGCTTGCACCGGAGGGGGCCAAAATCGGCTGGCCTTCTCAGCAGCGGGCTTCTTTCCGACTGTCTTCATCTTTGCTCAGCCTCGGTGCTGAGCGCCCTGATCACGCGGAGCGGGTCGTCCGTCTGGATCACGTCGATGCCGCAATGCACGGCCTCTTGGTAGGCGTCGGGATGCTCGTATCGGAAAGCATCCGAGAACACGCGTACGCCGAGCCTGTGGCACTTCGCCACGAGTTCAGGCGATAGCAGGTCCCAGTCGACGTCGTACGCGTAGGGATGGACCGCGGTGTAGAGTGAGTCGAGCGACTGCGCGTCTCGGAGGGGACAAAGAGTGCGAATCGTCGGCTCGAGCTCTTTGAGCTTGAGGAGGTAGTCGGGTGATTGGTACACGACGGTCTGATCGAGCACACCGGCGTCCCTCAGCTCGGCGAGCAGCTCTTCGGCTGCGATGTCTTTGGCGTCCAAGTAGATCCCGCACTTACCCTTCAGGACTCGAAGTGCTTCTGCGAGGGTGGGCACGCGGGTAGCCCGGAAGTCCGCTCCGAACCAGGAACCGGCATCGAGCCCGCGGATTTGATCGAGCCTCAGGTCGCGCACGCGGCCAGTCCCGTCGGTCGTGCGGTCAACGATGTCGTCGTGCATGAGCACGTGGTGCCCGTCCCGTGTGGTGCGCACGTCAATCTCCACGTAGTCGGCGCCCATCCGAATGGCCTTTTCGATCGCGGGGAGAGTGTTTTCGGGTGCATACCGACGCGCGCCCCGGTGGAAGGAAATCTGCACCGGTCGACTGGCGCGTCGAACCCACAATCGGTGGGCTACGATTTCCTCGGGCCGGTCCGTCTGCAGCCAGTCCACACCCGCCGCCAGGACGCGGTCCCACCATTCGGGCCGATCCCAACGCCCGAGCACTTTGGCTTCCACGCGGACGCCGCGTGAGTGGAACCAGCGACAAATCTCCGGCGTCACGTCGGGCGCGTCGATCTCCACCGCGTTTGGCTGGACTTGCCCAAGCCAGTCGTCTTTGCCGTACGGGGGACGCCACTTCACCATTACGGGCACTCTCTTGCCGTACTTTTTCCGCAGATACTTGGCGGCGCCGGTGTCGACGTAGACGAGCACCTGGTGCCCCATTCCGGCGGCGGCGATCTCGCGCACGAGCTGGTCGAGGTCCGTGTCTTTGCAGTCGAGGTACAGATTGAGCTTCCCCTTGCTGAACTGCAGGCATTCCTGGAGCGTGAGGATTTTCTCGCCGGAGAAGCGGGGGTTGAACCAGCTCCCCGCATCGAGCTGTTTGAGCTGGGCGAGGGTCAATTCGCGCACAAGGCCGGTGCCGTCCGTCTTGGCATCCACTCTCTTGTCGTGGAAAATCACGTGGTGGCCGTCGCGGGTGCGCCGCACGTCAACCTCCGCCCACTGGAAGCCGTCTTCGACGAGCAGTTGCAGCGCGGGCAAGGTGTTCTCCGGCGCGCGGGCGCTGGCCCCGCGGTGGACCATCAGCTTGGGGCTAATGGGATCCCTGGCGTACGACAGGTGGCCGAGCAGCAGGCAAACCGTGAGCAGGATCAGGGACCGAGTAGTGCTGCTTCCGGTCCGCGGACCAGAACGATTGGCGGTCGTCAAGTGTGGCTGGGCAGATTGAAATCGTCGCATTTCAGGCCCCTTGATTGCTTAGTGGATCACCGGCCCGGTTGAGGAGGAACGAAGGTGTCCCACTAGACACATTCAAGCTGAGCGAGCTTGCTCTTATCCGCACACGCCAGTCTCTGAAGACGCCAGCGCGGGCCGTCTAGTTCAAGGATGGCGTGTCCACGCGTCGCGTCCGGAAGGTTCACGTTCAGCATGCCCCGGTACCACTTGGGAGGTTTTTGCCCTTTCGCAAGGATAGCTTCCGCGCTGGCGTATTGTTCGAGCTGATTCCACGGACTCCGGAAGGCCTCGCGCGAGTCGGCCAACCGGCGGAGCTTTTCCAGAGTTGAGCGGATTCGATTGACCGCTTCTTCCCAGCCGCGAACGGCAGCTTCAACCCAGAGGAGGGGAGCAGGCGGGTCCATGTGGCCGCTCACGATCCAGTCGGTAGACAGAAGTCCACCGAAGAGCGTGATGAATTGCTCTTTTCCCGGGCTCACGTGGCTGACAAAGATGCGCGTTTCTGCGTCTGCACCGTTCTGCTCGGCATGTTCGAAGAGCTCGAGGTACTGTCGCAAGGCGGACCACACCTTTCCGGTGCCTGCGATTGGATGATCGAAGAACCGTTTGGTCGGGATCAAGTTGCCGCCAAGCCCAAGAATCGAAATGCCCTTCCACGGTAGATCTTCTTGCCACTGCCTCTCACGCATCTCCGGGGAAAGGCGCAGTCGCGCCTCGGCGAGATGGGTAGCCTCAATGTCCCGCAGCCGCGGGTAGCATCCGGGCGTTTGATTCTTTCCCCTGCCTGGCCGACTGGTCAGGGCGCGTCAAGCAATACCGCCCAGGATGGCCGCAGGCGCACCGGCCGCCCTTCGAGCTGCCAATCCTCCCACTGGTTCCGCGTGACCACGAGCCCTTCACTTTCTGGGAAGCGGCGCAGGAAGGCGCGAAGGCCGCGAAGGTCGCGCGGTTTCACCGGCTGTCCCAGGAATTTCACTTCTACGGCCAATGGCTTACCGTCTCGGAAAACGACGAAATCTACTTCGTGTCTGTTTGTCCGCCAGTAGTGACCGGCTCCCAGGTGTGAACCAACAGCAGCCTCCACCAATAGGGGAAAGCGCTCAGGTGTATCCCCGAAAGCACCCATTGAGAGGCAGGGATGGATCGGGTAGGCTCGCTTGAGCTTTCGCGAAGTCGCCGCCAGAGATCCACGGTAGTTCGCCACAGTGCGGACCAGGCAGGCGTATTCCAGATAGCCCAGGTAGCGTCCAATAGTCCGGCGGTCGCGATGCAGATCGCGACTAAGACTGTCCAGGTTCACGTACCACCCTGGTCGATGGAGCGTGCGCAAAAGCAAATCCCTGAGGAGCTCAGGGTCTCGCACATCGTACTGGGCCGGCAGGTCGCGATACAGCACCCGCTCGGTGACGCCCTCCCACAGGTACCGCCGTACGCGCTCCTCGTCGGGTTCGGCCACTATCTCGGGAAGACCTCGAGCGAGATACTGACCGAGTAGCGGGCTTAGCTCACGTTCCCACAGCCGCAGGTCGTCACGGGGCTCCAGATTGTGTGCCAGCGCCAGATATTCCCGAAAAGAGAGCGGGTTCAGATCGAAATAGTAGCTGCGTCCAGCCAAACTCTCCCGAGCTGCGTGTTCGATGCCCAGCGATGCGGAACCGGTGACCACAAATTTAAGGTTTGGGTACAGGTCGTAAAACTGCTTTACCTGGACCGCCCACTGTTTCAAATGCTGTACCTCATCAAGCAGGAGGTACAACCGGCCAGCCGCACGGAGTGAGGAGCGCACAACAGCCTCCTCCACGTAGCGGGCGAGACTGGCCAGCTCCCAGGTCAGGTCATCAAAGCTGTAGTAGATCACGCGTCGGGGTGGGACCCCCTCGCGCAACAAATGATCTGCGAGCTGAAAGAGCAGCGTCGTCTTACCCGTCCGCCGGAGCCCTCGGACTACAAGCACCTGCCTGTCGGCGAGGTAGCCCGCCAATTCGGTGAACAGGGTCCGGCGGAAAGGCTTGAGTAGATCCGAAGGGACCTCACCGGCTGTCCACCAAGGATTCGCTCTCAGCAGTAGTTCCTCGGGAGTCATCCGTGCACTCTAATGTACAAATAGTGCCATTTTTTGTGCATCGTGATGTACGAATGTGGCAACCTTGTCTGCAAGAATCAAGCTGAAACTACAACTTGGGCCTTCCAGCTACCCAGAAACTGAGGAACGTTCTCGACAAATGTCGGTGTGCGTTACGCGGTAACCGTGAGTGAACTGGAGTGGCCTGAGGGCAAGGCGGACTCTGCGTTCCACCCGTCAAAGTTCGAAGAGCCAAGCCGCTTGCTTTCTTCGCGGTGTCCTACCACTCCCTCTCGTAGATCTCCGGAAACGGAAACAACTCCGACTCCGTGCGCGAGGCAAGCATCAACTCCTTGGCCTGCGCCACTACATCCGGGTATTGGGCGGCCACATTGTGCTGCTCGCCCACGTCTTCGGCGAGGTTGTAGAGCTGGATCCGCGTGTCGGAATCCGGTCGTCGCAGGCCGGTACGGACCGCCTTCCAATCGCCGAAACGCAGGGCTTGCTGACCCCCGTAGGAACGGAACTCCCAGTACAACGCCTCGTGCTGCGGCTGATTGCCGCGACCCAGCAGTTCGGGCAGGAAGCTGATGCCGTCCAGCCCCTCTGGGGTTCGGGCTCCGGTCACCTCGCAGATCGTGGGGAACACGTCCCAAAAGGCGGACACGTGATCGGAAACCTTGCCCGGCTCAATCACCCCCGGCCACCGGGCGATGAACGGCACTCGAATACCGCCCTCGTACACGCTGGCTTTGCGCCCGCGCAGCGGCCCCGTGCTGCGGAAGAAGTCGGAATCCGCTCCGCCCACGCGGTCGTAGGTCGGACCGTTGTCCGAAGAGAACATCACCAGCGTGTTTTCCTCGAGACCCAGTTCTCTGAGCAGTTGCAGGATTTCGCCAATTTGCATGTCCATGTGCGTGACCATCGCAGCGTAGCCCGCGTGCGGGTACGGGTGGCGAAGGTAGTGCCTGCCGGCTTTGTAAGGCGTTTCGGGCAGCTTGCCCTTGTACAATTCCAGCGTTTCCTCCGGCACCTGAATGGACACGTGCGGCGCGGTGAAGGCCAAGTACAGGAAGAACGGGCGATCCTTGTTCTCCCGGATGAACCGCTTGGCTTCGTCGGCGAAAAGGTCGGTCGAATAGTGCTTGCCGGTGAGACCGCGCGTGTTGCCCTCCAGTTCGACTTTCTCGCCGTTGCGCCACAGGTAGCGTGGGTAATGATTGTGCGCGTGGACCTGACAGTAGTACCCGAAGAACAGGTCGAATCCCTGGCGATTTGGGTCGCCGGTGGAACCCTCGTAGCCCAATCCCCATTTTCCGATGCAGGCCGTGGCGTAGCCCTGCTCCTTCAGCGCTTCGGCCAGGGTGAATTCCCGCTCGGGGATCGGATTCTGTCCGGGGAAAAGTCCCTTTTCCGGATCGTAGGGCCGTCCCGGTGCGCGACCGTTGTCGCGGATGTAGGAGTGCCCGGTGTGCTTTCCCGTCAGCAGCACGCAGCGCGAAGGCGCGCACACGGGACTGCCCGAGTAGTGCTGAGTGAACCGCACACCCTCGGCCGCCATTCGATCAAGGTTCGGCGTTTGGATGATCTCCTGTCCGTAGCACCCGAGCTCGGCGTAACCCAGGTCATCGGCCAGGATGTACACCACGTTCGGTTTGGCGTGGGCTTTTCGACTGCACGAAAGAGCACCTGGGACGGCCAGTGCGCTCAATCCCAGGGTAGATGTGCGCAAGAATTGCCGACGATCCATGGCTCCCTCACAGCTTGTCTGAACTTGTTGTCTGAACTTGTGGACGGACGTACACAACGCAGCAGCATCAACACTGCTTGACTTCGCCGCTTTGTTCTCACAACCGCCAAGTCACCTCCAGATGTGCGCTGCTCACCCAGATCCCGGGGTGTTCTGTGTTCGGGGAGGTGCCTCACCCTTCTTTTCTACCGAACTGCTGGTCTAATTTCTGAACTACTGCCGGGTCAGGCTTCGCACGTCGATCGGCTTACCCTGCGGCGTGCAGACGCGGACGCAAAGCTCCCACGCTCGCCCCTCGTTGCGCACTTCAAACAGCAGGCTGTTCACGCCTTTTCGGAGGCGAATCCTCACCTGATCCTGATCGACCGTGAGCGGTCTGGCCACCTCGTGGTCGAACACCAGTTTGCCATTCAGCCAGCAGGAGACCCCGTCGTTGCTGCCGATTTTGAGCATCACCTCACGGTCGGTCGGCATCCGAATCTCCGCTCGGGCCAGAGCGATGCCCGGCTCCGTGCCGAACAGCTCGTGGAACCGAATGATGCCCCAGGGGTTGTCGACCTTCACCTTGCCCCACTTCGCCGAGCCGCCGCTGTAGGGTTTCTGTTTCAACAGATCTTCGGGATCCTCAGGAACGCTCTGTCGGCGCTCGCTGGTATCCGGCTCGAAGGGGCCTGCAACGTACCAGCGGCAGATGAAACCGGCCTGGCCCGCAAGCTCGACGGCGAGAGAGTCGCCGGGCTCTAGCACATCGAGAACCCTCTCAGCAAGGTGGGGCACGGCCGCGTTGCGCAGCCCTACGGAGAGCCATTCGATTGCCCGTTTTTCTTGACCCGCCTTCGCTGCGCGGTAGGCCATCTGGAATGCGTACAGCCCTACGGCGCTCGCGAGCTCGGGCTGGTCCTGGAGCGGCAACACCAGATCTCGCCGCTCGCCGGCGGAGTCGATCTTGGCCAGCTCGACGAGTGCACGGCGCTGTTCCCACAAGCTCGGGTGACTGGCGAGAATCAGCTCGAGGAGTTGCGCTCGCTGCGGAGCCGAAGGTTGAAGGGTTCGACAGAGCTGGAGCAGCGCGGCGGCGGAGGCGGAGCGTTCCAAGGCGCTGCCCGTGCGGAGCGCGCGCAACAATCGACGAGACAGGCCAGTCGGTTGTTCGTCTGTCGAAGTGATCTGTCGGGCAAGCCTTGAGGCTTCGGGTTGGCTCATCCGGGACACTTGTACGAACAGTTCCAGCCACGTCGGGAGTGGGCTCGTTACGGTCAAGTAGATCGGCGCGTCGGTGAGCAGGATCCGGGTTGGATCGGGCGCGCTGATTGGTTCACCGAGTATTCCTACTGCACCTGCGATGCGCAGGTCGGGGCCCAGATCTACGGTGTGCGGCTCACCCGTGGTCCAGAGGACAAGTTTGAGATCGCCGCCGCGGAGGAAGGGGACGAGATAGTCATCGGGAGCAGCCAGGCCGATTCTGCCCTTCGGCACGAAACCACGCAGTTCTCGGATCAGAGTGGACATGGCGTTGTAGGCCGGTTTCGGGGTGCCGTCGTGGCGCAGCGT
>CAYXFI010000120.1:0-9925 GCA_964464205.1 uncultured Cytophagia bacterium | reverse complement strand
CTCCGCTTCTTCCGGCGAGTCGACGGGAAAAGCCTGGCCGATGAAACGCGAGCCCTTCACCACGAGCTCCGACTTGCCCAATCGAGACACAGTGAGGAACTGGTCGCCCTGCCCCGCCATTCGCCCATTCATCCGGGTTTGCGAGCCTGGGTGAGGAAGAGGAACCGTATGATGCGACTGCGGTCCGATTCCTTGATCTCGACGAATTCGACACCACAGGAGAAGGTAATCCCCTCTGCCCGCTCCAGTTTCTTGACGCGCACGACCTTTCCCACTAAACGGATCGCATCCCCTCCGTCCGGGAGGCGGAGACTCAATTCGAGCAGATCTCCGCGCTGGTAAGGCTCGTCGAGTCGCAGTTGAATTCCGCCCCCGCTCAAGTCCACCGCCTCGGCCGTCTTCTCGATGCTCACACGTCGGCCATGGGAGATCTCCGACAGCCTACGAGTGTGAACGTGGAGTCGTACGTGCATTCGAAAGTAGGTTCGCCGCTGAATCCGGCTTATCCCGTCGTCATTCCGCTGGAGGGTGAGTGTGCCGCGGGTCTCGTTCACCTCAAGTACACGGCTGGGGAATCGGTACAGCGCGTCCGGACGCACGAAAGTCACGTAGACGTCGTCGCCCGGCGAGAAATCAAGACGCTGCTCGGCCAGACTTTCCAAACCAACCGTCAGGGCGCGATCGTCCACTTTCACCAGCACCGTCTCGTTCCGAAAATCGAGAATATCTGGGTCCTCGTGGACGACCACGTTGTGGCCGGCTTCGAGCGGGAACCTCACGTCCTCCTCCTGTTACGACCCGCGGCGGCTACCTCGCGCAACAGCGCTCCCCCCGCGCCCACGAATTCTCTTCGCAACGCGTAAGCCATCACCCCGACACAAAATATCCAGGGCGGCCATCAAAAGCAAGAACCAGTTGACAACCAACCCCCGGGGCTGAGCGGCCGATCGCCTCCGCGGGCTGCTCCCCGTCCGTGCAGGCTTCCCGCGGGGTCCGAACCCACCAGCCTCGCCGTCCCCTGACGTGCGAAAGCCCGACGCGCAGAACGTCGGGCTCGTTGTTGTTGTCCGATCAGCACGAGAAGCCACGGAGGCGAATTGCGCTTCTTTCCCCGCTTCTCGCGCGGTTTCTCTCCTGATCTACCTCCTGGCTCGGCTTGCGCTCTCTTTGATCAGGTGGCGAGCGATCACGTTGCGCTGGATCTGATTGGTGCCTTCGTAGATTTGGGTGATCTTGGCGTCGCGCATGTACTTCTCGATCGGGTACTCGCGCATGTATCCGTAGCCGCCGAAGATCTGCACCGCGTCGGTCGTCACGCGCATCGCCACATCGCTTGCGAACAGTTTGGACATGGCCGACACCTTGCCGTAGTCCTTACCGCCGCGATCGATGTAGCGCGCCACCGCGTAGATCAGGGCGCGTGCCGCCTCGATTTCCGTTGCCATGTCGGCCAGCATGAACTGGATTCCCTGGAACGACGCGATGCTCTGGCCGAACTGCTTGCGCTGGCGAGCGTAGTCCACCGCAAGATCCAGGGCACCCTGGGCAATTCCCAGGGCCTGAGCCGCCACGCCCGGCCTCGACTGATCCAGCGTCTGGAGGGCCAGTACGTAGCCGAGGCCCTCCCGGCCGAGCAGGTTCTCCTTTGGGATTCTACAATTTTCGAAATGAATCTCAGCGGTGGCGGAGGCGCGGATGCCCATCTTGTCTTCTTTCTTCCCGACCACCAACCCGTCGGTCCCCGCCTCCACGATAAACGCCGAAGCGCCCCGGCTGCCTTTGTTGGGATCCGTGAGGGCGATCACCGTGTAGATCCCGGCCACGCCACCATTGGTGATGAAGTGCTTGGTCCCGTTGAGCACGTAGTAGTCGCCGTCCCGTACAGCCGTGGTACGCATTGCGCCGGCATCGGAACCCGCTTCCGGCTCGGTGAGGCAAAAGGCGGCCAGCATTTCTCCTTCAGCCAGTTTGGGCAGGTACTTCTGCTTCTGCTCCGGTGACCCTGCGATCATGATGGGTATGGCGCCCAGGGCCGTTCCGGCCACGGTCAAAGCGATGCCTCCGCAGGCCCGCGACAACTCCTCCGTCACCAGCACCAGCCCCATGATGCCCATCCCCAGCCCGCCGTACTCCTCCGGGATCGCCACGGCGAAGAGCCCGGCCTCGCGAAAGACTTCCACCATCTCCCAAGGGAACTCCCCCGATTGATCGTACTTGGCCGCCACCGGCCGAACTTTCTCCTCGGCAATCCGCCTGGCCAGTTGTTGAAGCTCTTTCTCTTCCTCGGTCAGGAAATAGTCCATCGCCTCCCTCACTCGCCTTGTTGGTTCCGCAGTTGCTTCAGTGCCTCTCGCGCGGCCAGCTGTTCCGCCCGTTTCTTGGTGTGACCCTTGCCCACGCCTCTGGCGTGGCCCGCCACATCCACCTCGACGGTGAAAGTCTTGTCGTGATCCGGCCCCTCTTCCTTGATCACCCGATATACCGGATTGCCCCAGTTGCGAGCTTGAGCGTATTCGAGCAGCTCGCTCTTGTAGTTTTGGAACAGCTCTTCCTGCAGGAATTCGTTCATGCCGGACAACACGTGACGCCGCACAAACCGCATGGCCTCTTGAAAACCGCCGTCCAGGTAGATGGCGCCGATGAGGGCCTCGAGGCAGTCGGACAAAATGGAGGGACGCTCCCGTCCGCCGCTTCTCTCTTCGGCGTGGCTCATCAGGATGAACTCGCCCAGGTGGATACGTTTGGCCACGCGCGAAAGGACCCTGCGGCTGACCACGAGCGACTTGATGTTCGTGAGTTCGCCCTCCGGCTTGCGGGGGAATCGGTGAAACAGATACTCCGTGACGGCCAAACCCAGAACCGCATCGCCCAGGAGCTCCAGCCGCTCGTTGGAGATAAGACGGTTTTGGTGCGAGCCGACCAGGTAGGAACGATGCTTGAGCGCCTGGTCCAGCAGTTTCAGATCGCGGAAGCGGTAGTCGATGAGTTTGCCAAGCCGGCGCGCTCTATCGGCTCGCTCATCCGTGCGCGCACGCCCGCGCAGGCGATCCCACAGCGCCTTCCACCAGCTTCGGGGCACATCCTGGCGCGTCCTCTGCTCCGCGCCCAACCCCGTTTTCTCACCGCCCCTGCCTCTGTGATCACCTGCTCGCTCTTCGAACCTCCTTTCCCGACGTACTCTCTTCGCCAACCTCAATCCTCAAACCGCTTCACTACCAAGCACACGTTGTGCCCACCGAATCCGAACGAGTTCGAAATTGCAGCTCCCACTTCCTTCTCGATGGGCTCATTAGGCACGTAGTTCAGGTCACACTCGGGGTCCTGCACCTCGTAGTTGATCGTGGGGTGGATCTTGCCGTTTCGCAGCGTGAGCACTGTCGCCACCAGCTCCACAGCGCCGCCCGCGCCCAGCAGATGCCCGATCATCGACTTGGTGGAGCTGATCGGCACTTCGTAGGCGTAGTCGCCGAAGACGGCTTTGATGGCCTTTGTCTCTTCCCGGTCGTTGTGAGGGGTACTCGTGCCGTGCGCGTTGATGTAGTCGATGTCCTCCGGACGAAGCCCCGCGTCTTCAATGGCCAGGCGCATCGCCCGGGCCGCACCCGCACCACCCGGCGCCGGCGCCGTAATGTGGTACGCATCCGCAGTGTAGGCCGCCCCCGCCAGCTCCGCGTAGATGCGCGCGCCTCTCCGCTTCGCGTGCTCCAGCTCCTCGATGATCAGAACGCCGGCCCCTTCGCCCATCACAAATCCATCCCGGTCTGCGTCGAAAGGGCGGCTGGCGCGTTCCGGTTCGTCATTGCGGGTGGAAAGCGCGCGCATCGCGTTGAATCCGGCCACACCCATCGGCAGGATGGCCGCCTCCGTACCCCCGACCACCATCACGTCGGCCCGGCCATCCCGAACCATCTGCAATCCTTCGCCAATGGCATGCGAACTTGAGGCGCAAGCGGAAATCGTCGCGTAATTCGGCCCGGTGAACCCGTGCATGATGGACACGTGGCCCGGCACGATGTCCGCAATGAGCATCGGGATGAAAAAAGGGCTGACCCGCCGCGGCCCGTGGTCGAACAGCTTCTTGATCTCAGCCGAAAAGGTCTCCATTCCCCCGATGCCCGACCCGATGATCACGCCCACACGCTCCTTGTCGACGCCCCCGTTGTGAAGCCCCGCATCTTCGATGGCCATGTTCGCGGCCGCCACGCCGTACTGGCAAAAGCGGTCCATTCGGCGCGCTTCCCTGCGATCCATGTAGAGTTCGGGCCGGAAGTCCTTCACTTCCGCAGCGATCTTGGTGTCGTAGTCGCTGGTGTCGAATCGCGTGATCGGTCCGACACCGCTACGCCCTTCCAGCAGTGAGTTCCAGAACTCCTCGAGGGAGTTCCCCACCGGCGTCACTACGCCCATTCCCGTGATGACCACTTTCCGCCTGGCATTCATCCATTGAACTCCGCTCTGGTCCACCTGCCCTTACTCGTCTTCGCGCGGTTCGGATGCGGCAGTTCCGGCTGGGTTCGAGCACCGTCACCCCACAGGCCCACTCTTTTCTTCGCCTTGTGGGGATGCCCGGACGCAACCCCGAGAGGTCGCGTCGGCTCTGGCAGCCCTCGCAACCCGCAGCGCCCCGTCCACCGAATTCGCAGGCCGCTGCAACCCGCGACGGCTCACAAGCCAGCCGCTCCGCCGGGCCTCATGTCCTCGCTTCGTCGTACAGGTAGGGAACGGAACCCGCTTCCTCCCTAAATACAAAAGCCATCAGTCCGTGTCGCTCGTCGGCAGCACTGGTTCGGCTGGCCCCACATGACGCAGAGGGGTGCTGCTCAAGCGCACCCCTCCGCTCGCTTGCCAACCTTCGGCCGACGCCGGCTCCGCATGACCGATGGCAAAATCTGCCCCGCGCGGAGGAGTTACTCCTGCTCCTTCGCCGCCAGCTTCTCTTTCAGGTATTCGAGGGCCTTTCCAACCGTCGTAAGTTTTTCCGCTTCTTCGTCCGGTATGTCAATGCCAAACTCTTCCTCGAAGGCCATGACCAACTCGACGGTGTCGAGCGAATCGGCGCCGAGGTCGTCGATGAACGATGCGTCTGGTGTGACCGCGTCGGGCTCCACACCCAATTGCTCCACGATGATCTCACGCACTCTTTCTTCCAACGCCATGCTCAGTTCCTCCTCGTTCTATCCCTTTGTCCTACTTGCCCTTCCCCCTTCGCAGAGCTCCAGGCACTTCACATCAGCATGCCGCCGTCCACCTGAATGACCTGGCCAGTTACGTAGGCAGCCGCGTCGGAGACGAGGAATGCCACCACCCGGGCCACGTCCTCCGGCTGCCCAGGCCTCCCTAAGGGTACAGTCTGGAGGTAGGCCTTCTTAACCTCCTCGGGCAAGGCGCGGGTCATGTCGGTCTCAATGTACCCCGGGGCAACGGCGTTCACCGTGATGCCACGAGGCCCCAGTTCCTTGGCAGCCGACTTGGTGAGACCCACCACGCCGGCCTTCGACGCGGCGTAGTTCGCCTGCCCGGCGTTGCCCATCAGACCCACCACGGAGGCGATGTTCACGATCCGCCCGCTCCGCTGGCGCATCATCGGCCTGGCGGCCGCCCGCAGGCAGTTGAACGTACCCCGCAGGTTCACGTCGATCACTTTCTGCCAGTCCTCATCCTTCATCCGGATGATGAGACCGTCGCGCGTGATTCCCGCGTTGTTCACCAAAATATCAATCCTGCCGAACTTGTCAAGCGTTTGCTGAATCAACTGATTCGCATCTTCCGGATCGGAAACGTCAGTGCGAACCGCGAGGGCTTCCCGGCCCTTGGCCCGAATCTCTTCGGCGGTGTGCTGGGCATCTTCTTCCAGCACGTCCGATACCACTACATCACAGCCCAGGTCCGCCAGATGCAGAGCGATCGCTCGTCCGATGCCCCTCGCGGCCCCTGTGATTACCGCCACTCTGCCGTCCAGCTCAGTCAAAGCCCTTCCTCCCTCTCGATTCGTCCCGCCAGTTGCAGCCTGTACCCAATCGGCGAACCCGCAGGTCCCACCCCTTCATCGCCTTCCAAGGATCCCACGGAGGTCGTCCGCAGATCCCGCCGGGATGCCTTTCGCAGATCGGTCGATCCGTCGCAACAGTCCCAACAGCACGCTGCCCGGACCCACTTCGTAGAACGTGTCGAAACCGTCCGAGAGCATTTTCCGCACGGACTGCTCCCACAGCACCGGCGACGAGAGCTGCCGTCGCACCGCCTCACGAAGTCCACCCGGATCCGACTCGGGAGAGGCCGTCACGTTGCAGTACACGGGCACCCGAGCCTCGCGCAGCTCCACATTCCCGAGCGCCTCGGCGAAGGCTTCCGCGGCGGGCGCCATCAGTGGAGAGTGAAAGGCGCCACTCACAGGTAACGGCACGGCACGCTTTGCGCCAGCCTGCCTCGCCAGCTCCACCGCTCGTTCCACTGCCGCAGGCGCACCCGAGATCACCACCTGTCCGGGTGCGTTGAAATTCGCCGGCCCCACCCATTCGGCGTCTCGCCGCGCCTCTTCGCAAATCTTCGCCACCGTTTCCGCATCCAGGCCAAGCACAGCCGCCATAGAGCCCGGGTTCCGGTCACCGGCGCTCTGCATCAAACGGCCTCGCTCCGCCACAAGGCGCAACCCACTCTCGAAATCCAGTGCCCCCGCAGCCACCAGCGCAGAGAATTCTCCCAGGCTGTGCCCGGCCACCGCCCCGAACCCGACTCCTGCCTCTTGCAGCACCTGGAAAGCCGCGCAACTGTGGACGAAAATGGCTGGTTGCGTGTATCGCGTTTGTTTGAGGCGTTTCTCGGGCCCCTCGAAAGAGACGGACCTCAGGGGGAAATCCAGCAGCTCTTCCGCGCGCTCGTACATCTCCCGGGCCGCCGGGAACTCCTCTACAAGATCCTTCCCCATCCCCACGAATTGCGAACCCTGTCCCGGAAACAGCAGCGCAGTAGCCATCGTTACTCTTTGTGGCCGTCAGTGTTCTCCGTGTCTCAGCAGCTGGTTCAGAACCGAATAAGCGCCGAGCCCCAGGTAAAACCCGCACCAAATGCAACGAGGAGAACCAGATCCCCCTCTTTGAGCCTGCCCTCCTGCTTGGCCTCCGCAAGAGCAATGGGAATGGAAGCTGCCGAAGTGTTACCGTATTTCTGGATGTTCACAAATACTCTTTCGGGCGGAATCTTGACACGGCGCGCCGTAGCGTCAATAATCCGGAGATTGGCCTGGTGGGGCACCAGGAGGGCCACGTCGTCGCCGGTGTAACCATTCTTTTGGAGAATGTGCTCTGCAGCTTCGCCCATCGCCGTGACGGCGTACTTGAAAACCTCGCGCCCCTCCATCCTGATGTAGTGTAACTTCTGATCCACTGTTTCGTGAGAGGCAGGGTATTTCGTGCCGCCTCCGGGCATGTAGAGCAACTCGTAGAGGCTGCCGTCGCTCCGCAGATACGTGTCGACGATGCCCCGGCCGCTTTCGTCGGCGGGCACTACGACGGCGGCTCCCGCCCCGTCCCCGAAGAGCACGCAGGTGGTCCGGTCCTCGTAGTCGGTGATGCGGGACAGGAGCTCCGCTCCAACCACCGCGATCGTGCGAAACTGACCAATCGTAATCAGGGCGTTGGCCAGGCTCAATCCGTAGATGAACCCAGAACAGGCCGCCGCCACGTCGAAACTTACGGCCTGTTTGGCGCCGAGTTTGTTCTGCACAAAACAGGCCGTCGAGGGGAACTGCATGTCCCCCGTCACCGTAGCCACGATGATGGCGTCGAGCTGGTCCACAGTCATCCCGGCGTCGTCCAAAGCTCGACGCACAGCTTCAGCGGCTAGATCAGAAGTGTCGGTACCTTCCTCGGCGATGTGGCGCACTTCCATTCCTGTGCGCGTCTTGATCCATTCGTCCGAGGTCTCGACGATTTTCTCAAGATCGGAGTTCGTCAGCAACTTGTTGGGGACGGCGAGCCCCAGCCCTTTGACCATCGACGTGATTTGTCCCGCCACGCTCCACTCCGTTCCACTGAATCAGTTGTTCGGTGATTCGGTTGTTCACCCGCTCCTCGACCATTTTCCGGGCCTCTTTCACCGCGTTGCGAATGGCCCTTGGGCTCGACTTCCCGTGGCAGATGATCACCGTGCCCCGGATGCCGAGGAGCGGCGCTCCACCGTACTGCTGATAGTCGAAGGCTTCTTTCAAGCGCCGGAACGTGGGCTTCAACAACCACGCCCCCAACATGCGGAAAACCTGCTTGCCGATGTTGCTCCGAAGCTTCAAGCTGTACAGCTTCCCGAAGCTCTCGCCGAATTTCAGCAGGACGTTTCCCGTGAAGCCGTCGGTCACCACGACGTCGGCCGCGTCGCGCAGGACGTCCCGGCCCTCCACATTGCCGACAAAGTTCAACCCACTCTCCTTCAGAAGCCTGTAGGCCTGCAGGACGAGCTCATTGCCCTTGGAGGGCTCTTCGCCGATGTTCAGCAGGCCCACACGCGGGCTCTCCAGGTCGAATAGGCTCGACATGAAAATCGAGCCCATCACCCCGAATTGGTAGAGGTGAACGGGCTTGCAGTCGGCGTTGGCACCCACGTCCAGCACCAACACCCGCCCCTGCTCGCTCGGCAAGAGAGCCCCGATGGCCGGGCGTTGCACCCCCGGCATTCTGCCCAGCGAGAGGAGGGCGGAGGCCATCACGGCGCCCGTGTTGCCCGCGGACACCACGGCGTCCACCTCGCCCTGCTTGTGGAGTCGCATGGCCACGGCGATCGAACTATCCCGCTTCTGCCGAGTCGCCTGCGCCGGCGACTCTCCCATCTCGACCGCCTGTGAAGCGTGAGCCACCCGTATGGGCAGCTGACTCACGCGAAAGTGCTTCTTCAGCTCGTGGCGGACAATTTCCTCATCGCCCACCAGCACAATCTCCACCTCACCGTCCGCCAGCCGACACGCGTCCACCGCCCCGTGCACGATCGCGCCAGGCGCGTGATCACCCCCCATTGCATCTACAGCAATCCGCAGTTTCCGCATGACCGTCATCTGCTCCCGCGATTACGCCCACCTTTCCAAGGAGGTCAAAAAAAAGACCGCCCCAGTCTGGGAGGCCTCACACCAGAAACCTTCCTTCGGACCGAGCGACATGCAGTCCGAACGACGTTACCGACTATTCCCTGGGGATGAAAACCGAGCGGCCAGCGTAATAGCCGCAGCTCGGACAGGCGCGGTGGGGTAGTTTCGGCTGGTGGCAATTCGGGCACTCGACCACCGTCGGTGCCGTTGCCTTCCAATGGGTGCGTCGCTTGTCTCTCCGTGACCTCGAATGTCGCCTTTTCGGTAAAGCCATCTCTTCCTTCCGCCTTGGTTCCCGTCACTCCAGCAGTTTCTTCAGAGCTTCCCAGCGAGGATCGATCGTCTCCTTCTCACACCTGCAGGCTTCAACATTCAGATTCGCGCCGCAGTGCGGACACAGCCCCTTGCAGTCTTCCGAGCAGAGCTTCTTGAGCGGAATGGCCAGAATCAACGTCTGGCGAACGTCATCGCTGATGTCGATCTCCAACGTCTCCGGATCGATGCGCCGAATCTCATCGAACTTCCGCTCTTCCTCGGGGGGCAGAATCTTATCCGACAGCGTGTAAAGAACCGTCATCCGGTCGTCGATCTCGGCGACGTAGGGTTCGGCGCACCGGTCACACACGAAATTGGCCCGCGTGCGCACGCGACCCTGCACCAGATACTCATCCCCCATCTTCGTGAGGCGGACGTCCAAATGAATCTCAAAATCGTATCCGTAGCCGTCTTCAAGACCGACATCAGTCCGCCGAAAGTCGAAGTGATAATTGTGCTCCCCCTCTTTGAGCTTGGAGATCGCGATTTTCATGGCTGAACACGATTCATTTTACCAAGCGAGGCGCAATTTAAGAACCC
>CAYXFI010000119.1:0-9948 GCA_964464205.1 uncultured Cytophagia bacterium | reverse complement strand
CGGTTTCTGGTGGGCTGGCCCGGAAGGTATGAACCTGATTCCTACGCCATTCATCGGGCTCAGATTCGACAAAGCGGCGTAGTAAAACTAGAACGCGGCCAGTTACAACGTGAGCAGCAGGACCGGTAGGCAAGGTTCGGCGCTACTCGCCGGCCCGGTTGGCCAGCCGACCTTGATCCTGCTCGAAACGGATGGCAATCGAGGAAGGCGCGCGACGGCCGACGATTGCGATCACCCGGTCGTCGCTGGTTTCGGCGGCGTGGGCCTCGAGCTCCCACGGTCGCTGCCAGTAAGGGAGTGCTTGCTGCCGATGCCACTCGGCGAAGTAGGCCTCCGGACTGCCGCAACGAAGGTACTGCCTGTAATGAGCCAGCTCGTGCAGCAAGACTTCGTCGGGTGAGCGATTCGTACGCAGGATCACATCCAGGTTCAGGAAAATGGCGTTGTGGAGCCCGATCTCTCGCGCGCCGATGCGAAGCCGGCAGGCGGGGGCGAAGAAGCCGTTGAGGTAAGGCTCGGAACCATCGAAGACCACGATCGTGACGCCTGAGGCCAAGATGTCTTCCCGGACCAGAACTTCGTACGAAGAGAAGTTGAAATGCGGAGGGCCGTACCCGGCGTCCGGGGTGCCGGCGTAGCCCGCTAAAGCCAGCAGGACAGATGCGATCGTGGTAGCGGTTCTCATCGGGGTGGACCTCGCTCCGTGGGGTTCTTCCGTCAGCTCTACCCCTTGGATCGGCCCACCCCGGTGCGCATTTAGATTAAGATTCGTTCACGCATACGGGCACAGGAAGAGACCGCAGGGGGCCACAGAAGTATTCGCCCGGCGAGGTTCGCGACGCAAAGACTCGCTGCGAAGCACCGGAACCTCGACGCTCTACGTCCTCCCGCCGCAGCTTCCGGGAGGCAGGAACCGCGGGGAGCCTCAGGAAGCACGGAGCACGTCCCCTCATCCCGCGTAGCCGTTCGTAGCGCGGCGTGGTGTCTCAGCTCCGGCCGAATACCCAGTTCAGTGCGTGCGCGTCCACGGGCTTACTTGAGAGCACGATAGCTCCGGGGAAACCCAGCCCCTGGAAGGTCCGGCGCGCCGCTTGGTACACCCGCTCGACTTCGCTCAGTGCCCGCCTCTTCCCCCTGGAATCGAGCGGGCGCGCAATCCACAGCCGTCGGGGGGCCACGGCGGCGGCGACCCACGGCAGGTCGAAGTGCACCAGGATATCCGGCACGAACCAGCGCGTGTGAAACCGGTAGTAGGGATCGCGTACGAGGCTCATGTAGTCCGCGAGTGAGCTGTCCACCACCACGCCATCCACGCTCGTGTCCAGCGCCGCGGCGAAAAGGGCGAGAAGCCCGCCGTAACCCTCGCCTGCGAGCACAATCCGGGAATCCGGCTTCCGCTCCCGGACCGCCTGCAACACGCGCAGCACGTCGTACACGCGCTGGCCCGTGAGGGGACGGCCCAGAATGAACGAGTTGTACGTAAAGTCGGTCTCAGCGCCGTAGTAGTCGAAGTAGCGCGGATCCGGCTTACCGTCCCGTCCGGGCACTCGGGTTTGCCCCATCCCGCGCGGATCGATCGCCAGTACGCTGAGCCCGGCGGCCAGCGCCGTCTCTGCCAGGCTGCCCTCCTGGCTCAGACCATCGGTGCCGTGATCGCCGATGTAGAGCAGAATGCGGTCCCGCGAGGACTTCTCCGGCCCAAGCCACACCCCGGGCACCCAAATGCCCCACTCAGTGCGGAATTCCACGGCCCGAGCAGGTCCGTACCGAGCAACGAAGGTCCTGCGTGGGCCCACAATCTCAACCTGACCGCCCGTGTCGGGCAAAGCGAGGATCTCGCGGAGCTCGGCACGGATTTCCGCCTGCCATTCACGGAGGCGCTGCGAGGGCACGGGAGGGAAATGCGCCGCCAAGCTCTCCGCTCGGGCGAGGTTCATCTCCCACACGGTGGTTCCCCCCAGAGAGGTGAACACCTGCCCGGTCTCGGTGCACTGCAACGCCGAGTCGGGTTGCACTGCGATGCCCTCCTCGTGCCAGCCCCGCGTTTCGCCCCGCAGCCAACGCGACAACCATGCTACCGCCATTTCCCGCCGCGGCTGGCTGAAGCCGTGCTTGTCGTCAACCTGGACAAGCGAAACCTTCTCCGGCACCCCAAAGTCAGCGTAAACTCGCTGCAATTCCCCGAAGCTGTCGAGCGTGCCGTTGAACGGGAAGAAATCCCTGCGCGCGGCCGCAATCAGCAGCGGGCGCGGCGCGTGGGGCATGAGGAGGTCGGCGTGATCAATTCCAAGGAGCAGGCTGCGCACGAAGTTCTGCTCTGCATCCGCAGCAATGTGGGAGGCAATCCGCGCCACCAGCGTGGTGATGTAGCACGAGGGCACCGACACCTTCAGCCGCGGATCGACCGCCGTGATGTAGGTAGTCAGCGTGCCGCCCCCGGAATTGCCCGTGATCCCGATTCTGGAGGAATCCACCTCGGGCAGGCTGCACAGGAGGTCGATGCCGCGAATCCCATCCCAAATGCGGTACTGAGCCAGGTTCGTGCCCGTGAGGTAACACTGGTTGCCCGCCTGGCAGTGCTGCCGGGTCCCGACTCGCAGCAGATCGACACCCGTTTCCGGATCCACGTACTCGCTCCTCTCCCCCTGGCCGAGCGGATCGTAGATCAGCACCACGAAGCCGTTTTTGGCCAGTAGCGCGGCCACACGCTGGTAGGCCGCAGCCGCCTTGCCGTTGCTGGCGTGTCCGCACGGGATCAGCACGGCCGGAAAGGGCGGTTCTCCTCGCGTGGGAATGTACAGATTCGCGGTGACGAAGAAGCGAGGTCGGCTCTCGTAGATGATCTTCTCGATCCGGTAGGAATCGGCGATCACTACGCCGGTTCGCCGCACGTTCAACGGTGTGCGCGGAGGAAAGGGACCGATCATCTCCCGGACTTTGGTGCGCACGTACCGTTGCCACTGCGCCCAGTCTTCGGGGGTTCGGAACCTCGATTTGCGCGCGAGGGCCTCAGCTTTCTCCTTTCGGGCAAGCTCGACGAGAAAATCGTACAGCATCGTCGGCGGAAAACTGCGTTGGGTCACCGTGTCGGCCTGAACCAACGACACGCATGTTCTCCCCTCCACTCCGCCCGAAGCGCTCCAAGCTTGGGAACACACCAGCGCCAGCAGCACGAACCCCACCATTCCTCTTCCAGCGAGCATTCGGCCACGCATTTGCACCCTCCTCCTGACTCGTGAACACCGACGAATCCGCGGAACGATGCAGCAGAACCCCGGCGTCCGCCGGATCAACCTCGTCACGACAGCACGCCCACTCCCACCAGCCGTCCCACCAGGTACGTGACCAGCGCCGCAGCCATGCCAATGAGCAGCATCCGAGTTCCACCCTTCAGCGGTCCCTGGCCGGTGAAGATCGCAATCAGGGCGCCCACCACGAAGAGCGCCAGAGCGCTCAGGGACACGCTCACGACCGGCAGCCAGGGTCCAGCGGTGAAAAGGTAGGGCAACACCGGCACAATGGCCCCCACGGCGAAGGCCAGGAACGAGCTGATCGCGGCACCCCAGGGCGAACCGAGTTCCTCGGGATCGAGACCGAGCTCCTCGCGCACCAGCGTGTCGAGCGCAACTTCCTTGTCTCGCATCATCGTCTCCGCCAGGCGCTCCGCCTCTTCTTTGGGAACGCCCTTCGCCCGGTAGATCAGGCTCAACTCGTACTTCTCGGCTTCCGGGTCGAGTTCAAGTTCCTCCTTCTCCAGCGCGATCTGGCTCTCGAGAAGCTCGCGCTGGGTACGCATTGATACGTACTCGCCGGCAGCCATCGAAAAGGCACCGGCCAACAGACCCGCCAGACCCGCCAGCAGCACGAAACGGGGCTCCGTTTGCGCCCCAGCTACGGCCATCACGAGGCTCAGGTTGGACACGAGACCGTCGTTCATCCCGAACACGGCAGCGCGGAGGCTACCGCCGCCTCCGAATTTGTGCCAGCGCTCCGCCGCGGCGATGTCGTGCGAACCGCGGTGCGCCAGCTCCGAGAAGACCCGCGCGTGGATCCTTTCCTCCTTCGCCAGGCTTTCGGCGCCGGGCTGCCGTAGATACCCGAGCAGATCCTCGCCCTCCATCCCCTCCGCGATTGGCGCGATCGCCCTGGTTCCGAACATGCGGGCCAGTTTGCCCAGCAGGCGCACCCTCAGTCCCGGGCGGATCGTGGGAACCTCCACTCCCAGTTCCTCCAGCTTCTGGCGCCAGTGCCGGGCGTGCAACTCTTCAACCTCGGCGAGCTCCGCCAGCAGGTCAGCTCTTCCCTCGTCCTTCTCCGCTTCCGCAAGAGCGCGGTAGAGGTAGGCCGTCTGTTCTTCCGCCTTCAGGTTCCGTAGGAGGCGCTTGATTTCCTGAGCGCGGTCCGCCGACATCTTTCACCTCACGCGGTTGCTTTCTATCCGACTTGCAGGTGGTCAAGCGTCCCTGCACCGATTTTGTGCCGATCTAAGCTCACTACGTTAGATTGACCGTTCTGGGCCCGGAATCTGCGGACAGTTTTCGCCTGGACCGTCCTCGCGGACTTGCAACAAACCGCAGCGGCGCAGAGCACGCAGGGCCCAACGACACCAGGTGAGGGAAGTGCGCAACCGGCGCGCACGCGGAAACCACACCGCGTCCGAACAACAGCGGAAGGATGCGACCCTCCGGCGACGCCAAGAGCAAGCCTCGGCGGTCGGGGAAGCTATCGGACCCCCACACCGTTTGCGCCCGAGCTTTCTGTCGCTGGATGCTGCGGGAAACCAAGCAATCAAGCCCGAAGCGGAAAGTCTCTCTTCCGAGGCACCAGTTGGACGCGCTTCTTTTCGCGGCGGAGAAGTTCGGGCAAAGCTCCCTGCGATTTCTGCGACCCTGCAGTGAAAACGCGTTCTTCGCTTCTCCGCAGACTCAGGCGGAAACCCGTGTAGCAGGACCAACAGCACAAATCCCGTCCCGGCCACAACCTCCCCCCTCTGGCCGGCCGAAAGCTGTGGATTTGCATTGCGGAAATCGCTACATTTCGCGCGGTCGTCGGAGGGATATTCCGACGAGCCCTCCGGTACTCGAGAGTGCGCGCGGCGGAGCGCGAAAGACCGCCCGCTTGCAGCCCGGGCTGCAGTGGTCACCCAATGATTCACTGTCCGCAGGCTCGACGCGTCCAGTGGGCTGCTTGTCACCTCACAACAGCCGAGCAGGCGACACAGTACGGAACGGAGCGTCCCGGAAGAACGCCGTGAAAGGAGACCACGTGCCTCACAGAGCTCGGCGCGAATTTACGAAGGTTTCGTCCCAGGATCACCTGTTTTTTGCCCGATGAGCGGCCTACGAAAGCGAACTGACTTCGGCTCTGTGCAAGCAGCCCGCCTGTTGCTGGGAGGCTTTGCCGCAGCAATCCTCGTCGGCACTCTCTTCCTGAAGCTCCCCCAGGCCAGCAGCGCCGAGCCTCTCGGCTGGCTGGATGCGCTCTTCACCGCCACGTCCGCTGTGTGCGTCACAGGGCTCATCGTGGTCGACACGGCCACCCGACTCTCCCCTTTCGGGCAGGGAGTCGTCCTCGTGCTCCTGCAGGCGGGCGGGCTCGGCATCATGACGCTCACGACCTTCTTCGCCTACCTGATCGCGGGCCGCGTGTCGGTGCGCGGTCGGGAGCTGGTGGAGGAAACCATTTCGGGGCCGTTTTCCAGCGTGGGTCGCCTCCTGCTAGCGAGCGTGGGGTGCACGCTGGTGACCGAGCTGGCGGGTGCGGCCATCCTGTCCGCACGCTTCGCGGCGGACTACGGCGCGGCGAGGTCCATCTGGCTGGGGAGTTTTCACGCCGTGAGCGCCTTCTGCAACGCCGGTTTTTCCCTCTTCTCCGACAGCCTGATGCGCTACCAAAGCGATCCCGTCGTGAATTTCACGGTGATGGTGCTCATCGTGCTGGGCGGACTCGGATTCCTGGTGGTGTACGACGCCACCAGCCTCCGCGAGAAAAAAGGGCCCAGGCGGATCAGCCTGCACTCACGGCTCGTCCTCCGTACCACGGCCTCGCTCATCCTGACGGGCGCCGCTCTGATCCTGCTCTTCGACTGGGACACAACCCTGAGGGCGTTTTCCTGGCCGGGCAAGTTGATGGCTGCGCTGTTCCAGTCCGTCACGGCCCGCACCGCAGGATTCAACACGGTGGAAATCGGCGCGATGTCGAACGCCTCGCTTTTGCTGCTGATCATGCTGATGTTCGTCGGCGCCTCGCCGGGATCGTGCGGCGGCGGGATCAAGACCACCACCTTCGCCACCGTTCTCGCCCTCCTGCGCGATCGGGCGAGGAACCGCACCGATGTGGTGATCATGAATCGGCGCGTACGTGAGCGGATCCTTTCCAAAGCGCTCACCGTCTTCTTCCTCTCGATGGGGCTGGTGCTTCTGGCTACACTGGCGCTGCTGGTCAGCGAGTCCGCGGGACCGGCGGCGGAGCGCGGCGATTTCGTCCGCTACCTGTTCGAAGCCACCTCGGCATTCGGTACCGTGGGACTGAGCACAGGGGTGACGCCCGGGCTCAGCAACGCGGGCAAGCTGATCGTCGTGGCGACGATGTTCATCGGTCGCCTCGGGCCCGCCACGCTGGCGCTAACGATCGGCACCGCCGAAGTGGAACGCTTCCGGTATCCCGAGGGGGAATTTCTCGTAGGGTGATCGACGTGAGGACAAGGCGATGCGCACTTTCGCCGTAATCGGAATGAGCAGTTTCGGGTACTACGTCTGCCGCTACCTGGCGGAGAGGGGCTTCTACGTACTGGCCATCGACAATGACGAAGCCAAGATCAACCGGGTGAAAGAGATCGTCCACAAGGCGGTGATCGCCGACGCTACGGACAAGGAGGCCCTGGAACGCCTGGGGCTGGGAGATTTCGACGCGGTGATCGTCAGCCTGGGCGACCGCATCGACGCGAGCATTCTGGTTACCCTCTACCTGCGGCAGTTGGGAGTGAAAGAGATCATCGCCAAAGCCATCACCGAAGATCACGGCAAGATCCTCGACATGATCGGCGCCACCACGGTTCTCTTTCCCGAGCGGGACAGCGCCTACCGCTTGGCGCACAGCCTCGACAGCGTGGCCGTCCTGGATTACATCCCCCTCACCCCCGGCGTGAGCATCATCGAGCTGGCGCCGCCGCCGAGTTTCCTGGGCAAGACGCTGGCTCAGCTCGACCTGCGGCGCAAGTACAACGTGCAGGTGGTGATGATCAAAGAGCTGGTACCGGAGAACGTGGTGGTGGTCCCGGGCGGGGACCACGTGATCAAGGACAGCGATGTACTCGTGGTGCTCGGCAGGGACGACGACCTGAAACGACTGCAGGAAGTGAAGTGAGCGGTGCCGTCGGCGGACGCGACAAGGAATCCGTCTACCCTGAGGTAGCCCGGGAGGCAGAGGAGCTCCTGCGCGGTGTCGACGATCTGGTGGCCAACATGGCGAACCTCGCTGCGCTCTTGAAACACAAACTCAGCTTCTACTGGGTGGGCTTCTATTTCGTGCGCGGCGACAGGCTGGTGCTCGGCCCCTTCCAGGGAACCCCGGCGTGCGTCTATTTGCCGAAGCCCAATGGGGTGTGCTGGGCCGCGGTGTTGCGGGGCGAGACCATCGTGGTACCCGACGTACACGAGTTCCCGGGCCACATCGCTTGCGACCCGAATTCGCGGTCGGAGATCGTTGTGCCGGTGCGCGACGCGCAAGGCACCATCCGCGCGGTGCTCGACGTGGACAGCGACCGTCTCGACGCATTCGACGACCAGGACCGCAGGGGGCTTGAGCGAATCGTCGGTCTTTTGGAGGACCTCTTCGACCACTGAAACCCCAACTGGCCGCCGCGACTGGCCAGCTCACGCTCGCGACCGAGCGGTGGTCCAGCGGGAGGTCCAAACAACTACTGAAACCCAAGGGAGGGCGACCCGTGAGCCGGAAGCTGCCGCTGTTGTTGGGGGGTGCGCTGCTGGGGATACTGTCGTCCGGTTGCGCCGACCGCACTGTGAAAGTACCGCCCGAGGAACAAATCCTGCCGACCCCACAACACGTTCGATACTACGCGGCTCAGCATCCGGTCGTGGACGTCGCTACGGGAGAGATGCGAATCGCGTGGGACCTGAGGCCAGCCGAACATCCTGCGCTCGAACTCGGCGTACGCCAATTCGAGGCGAGGCTAGCTGCACTGGCCGGGCGAGCGTTGAAGCGTCCGGAAGCCGCCCACACGGAAGTCCTGCGCGTGCGCGTCGTCGCCCTGAAGGAGAAAGGCGAGCTGCCCGGAGACCTCGCGACCAGCCCGTCCGAAGCATGGCGCCATCCTGAGGGCTACACGATCCACTTCGAAGACCAGTCGGTTGAGATCGTGGGGGCGGACCCGCGGGGCGCCTACTACGGTTTGCAAACCCTGGGACAGTTGCTGCGCCGCGACGCCGGCTACGTGAAGCTGCGGTGTGCGGAGATCGAGGACTGGCCCACATTCCGCCTGCGAGCTTTCAAATCCCAGGCCTTCGAGGGACAGATGTGGGCCATGCGGGATGCGCTCCGGATGGCATCCTGGGCACCCGCTGTGAAGTTCAACGCCTTCAGCCCCTGCTACACGCATCTGCCCGACTTCCTGCACCCGCCCCCGGCGTACATCAGCTTCCTGGACTCTCTCCTGCGTTACGCCCAGTCCACGCAGGTACTGGAGATCATCCCGGAAATCAACCCCTACTACGGGGAGTCGGTGATCGAAATCTCGAACCCAGTGCACGTCCGCGCCCTCACCCAGTTATTTGTGCACTCCCTAGAGCGGGGCGCGAACAAACTGATGCTGCAGCTTGACGACTTCGCGAAGCTTCCGCAGCGAGACCGGCGGGTGTACGCTTCGCTGGCCGAGGCCAACGCGGACCTGCTGAATCGCCTTCACAAATCCCTGACCGAACGGTTCCCGGGATGCCAATTGTGGGTCTGCACGCCGGTGTACTTCCACCCGAGGAACGAGGAAGAGGCGGCCTATCTGGAGGAGCTGTCGCGTCTCATGCCGCAGGACGTGGACGTAATCTGGACGGGGCTCGTGGTCACAACGCTCTGCCAGAGAGCGGAAGACATCGAGACCTACCGGCGACTTGTGGGGGGCCGCAAGCTGGTGTATTGGGACAACACTTTGAAAATGCCGCCCGGCTGGAGGAACGTCTTCCGTTGCAACGCGTACCTGGCCGCTTGCGACAGTCCTGAAACGAACGACTGGAAAGCGCTCCTCGAGGCGACCGACGGGCGGTTCGTGGGGAACACGTACGGTCCGAGCGAACTCTATAAGATCCCATTAGCCACCCTGGCGGATTTCCTGTGGAATCCGCGATCGTACGATCCCAAAGCGTCGCTCGCCCGCGCCGCGGCTCATTTCGACCCGTCGGACCCGGAGATCGGGGCCCTTGTGGTGGACTTCGCCAACCGCCTGCACGACAGGGTGCTCCGCCTGAGAGAAGCGCTCTGCGAAGATCCCAGCGACAGCCTGCTGAAGCAGCTCGAAAGCGCGGTAGACACTCTGGCCCGCGCGTACCAGTTGATCGCCGCCCGCACTCGCAACGAGGTGCTTCTGCGGCAACTGCAACCCTACGTCGAGCGTCACACGCTCGCTTTGCCGCATTTCCGTGCCCTGGTCCAGGCCTCTCATCGCGGTCCGACCGAACTCGCCGCGGCGTTGCGCGACCGGGTCATCCCCGGACTTCGCGCCGTGAGCGATCGAGTGCTGAAGCGCAAGGGAGAAGGAGAGTTCCGAGACGGAGTGTTCAGTCGTTCTCCCGTGGAGAAACGGAATCTGGACTCGCTCGAACGACTGCTGCAGAGTCTGGCGGAAAGTGCCCAGGACGGACGGTGAACCAAGAGAGGAGGAAGGAGAGATGAGCAACCTGGTGGACCGAATGATTCGCGCCAGTCAGCTACGGGTGGACG
>CAYXFI010000118.1:4603-9963 GCA_964464205.1 uncultured Cytophagia bacterium | reverse complement strand
TGCTGGCCAAGAGACACCCGGCAGAGCGCCGCACTGAGGATGAACTGGACCACGCCATCCGCCAGATTGTGTCCAAAGCCGTCGCTCCTGAGGGGGTCGTGGACATCTTCGCGGCAGCGGGCCTCAAGAAGCCGGACATCTCCATTCTGTCCGACGAATTCCTGGCAGAGGTTCGCGAGCTACCCCATCGCAACCTGGCCGTGGAACTGCTCCGCAAGCTACTGGAGGGCGAAATCAAGGAACGGCGGCGCCGGAACCTGGTCCAGGCGCGCTCATTCGCCGAGATGCTGGAGAGGGCCATCCGGCTGTACCAGAACCGGGCGATTGAAGCCGCGCAGGTGATCGAAGAGTTGATCGAACTGGCAAAAGAGATCAGGCGAGCCGACAAGCGCCCGCAGGAACTTGGTTTAACAGAGGAGGAAACGGCGTTCTACGACGCCCTGGCTGAACACGAAAGTGCGGTGAAAGTCCTCGGGGATGAGAGGTTGCGTGAGATCGCTCGCGAAGTGACCGAGGCGGTCCGGCGAAACGCCACCATCGACTGGACGGTGCGGGAAAATGTTCGCGCCAAATTGCGGGTGATTGTGAAGCGAATCCTGAGGAAGCACGGATATCCCCCTGAGGTGCAGGAACAGGTCGCACAGAACGTGCTGGAACAGGCTGAGTTGCTCAATTATGGCATGGCTGCGTGACGCACGTGCGCACCGTAAGATGGCATGCGCACCAGAGGCCGGCAGGTTTTGCTTGCGGGACGTAGGCTCCGTGCGGCTCCTTGGCGTCTTTGGGTCTTTGCGAGAGCTTTCCTTGGCTCTCTCAATTTGGAGCGAACCACTCGCTGAGCAGGGCAGATGTTTTTGCCTTGACTTTTTACCCCGGATTCCTAAATTTTAGCGTGTCCATGAGACGGTCACGCAGGAGATGGCGGCGTAGCTCAGTTGGTAGAGCAGTGGAATCATAATCCACGTGTCGGGGGTTCGAGTCCCTCCGCCGCTACTCAGACCTTTCGCAGTCGACGCGAAAGGTCTTTTTGTTTACCGTGTTCATGAGGCAGCGATCTCCTTTCTGAGGTCCGCATGCCCGATTTGCTCGAGCGTTTCCGTTCCAGGGTGATGGACCCGGGACTGATCCAAAGGGGGGAACACGTTCTCGCCGCTGTTTCCGGGGGCGTCGATTCCGTGGTTCTGCTTCATCTCTTGCTGGGAGTGAGAGACGCCTACAACCTCACCGTGAGCGTGGCCCATCTCAATCACGGACTTCGGGGAGAGGATGCGGACGCGGATCAGGCGTTCGTCGAAGACCTGTGCCGGCAACACTCCGTCCCCTGCGTATCTGAAAAACGCGATGTGCTTCGCTACGCCCAGATCCACCGGCTCTCCGAAGAGACGGCGGCGCGAGTGGTGCGCTACGACTTCCTCCGAAGGGCCAAAGCGCAGTTGAGGGCAGACGTGATCGCCACAGCGCACCACGCCGACGACCAGGTGGAGACAGTCATCGACCATTTCCTCCGGGGGTCGGGTCTGCTGGGATTGTCTGGTATGGCGGCCAGGCGGGGCGACATCGTCCGGCCTCTCCTGTGGGCTTCTCGCGCGGACATCGAAGAGTTCGCGCGACAACGCAATCTCTCGTACCGGACGGACCGGACAAATCTGGACCTGGAGTATCGGCGCAACCGAATACGGCTAGAACTCATCCCCTACTTGAGGCGCTACTTCAATCCCAACTTGCGCGAAGTGGTGCTCAGGACAGCAGGGATCCTGTCGGAAGCAGAAGCGTTCATCGAACGCCAAGCCGTTCAAACCCTGAGGAGGGTCAAAGTCAAGAAGACCCGCGACGAGATCGTGCTGGACCTGGACAGGTTGCTGCGGGAGCCGACCCTCATCCAGAAATACGTAGTCCTGGCCTGCTTCGAGACCCTCGGGGGCCAGCGCTGGCTGCTGAACCACGATCGCATCGAACGAAGTGTGGAGATCCTGAGAGAGGGCACGTCCGGCTCAAAGCTCTACCTCGGAGGTGGGATCTGCCTGACGAAGAGTCAGGATTCTGTGGCGGTGCACCGCGTCAGGCAGGTGGAGTTCTCGTATCCTCTCAGGATCGGCGGCGAGGCGACGATTCCAGAGTTAGACCTTGTGCTGAACACCGAGGTTGTGGACAGGTCGACCTACGCCGGGGAAGTAGGGTGTGACCCCTGTGTGGAGTTCATCGACCTCGACCGGGTTCAGGGGGAGTTGTGGGTGAGAAACGCGAGGCCAGGCGACCGCTTTCAACCGCTTGGTAGTCCAGGCACCAAGAAGCTGAGCGATTTCTTCATCGATCAGAAGGTGCCTTCCTACGAGCGCTGGCGTACCCCGGTCGTGACGGATGGGGAGACCATCGTGTGGGTGTGCGGATTCCGGCTGGACGATCGGTACAAAGTGACGGAACGGACGAAGCGAATCCTGAAACTGTCGTTGGGAGAAGTGATCGGTGGAGAGGAATAGCGTCAAGAATTTCCTCGGTCCCGACCGGCCCCCGGTGCTCATTTCGTCTAAAGAGGTGCAGGAGCGCATCCGGGAACTCGGAGAGCAGATCTCGCGCGACTACGAGGGAAAGGTCCCGATTCTCGTGGGCGTATTGAATGGCGCGTTCATCTTCATGGCAGATCTCGTTCGGCAGCTCCGCATCGATTGTGAGGTGGATTTTGTCAAGATTTCGTCCTACGGAGACCGAACGGAATCTTCTGGAACGGTCCGCATGTTAAAAGACTTGGATGCAGACATCGAAGACCGGGACGTGATCGTGGTGGAGGATATCGTCGATTCCGGTCTTTCGGTACAGTGGTTGCGGCGGTACTTCGAGGCGAGGAAGCCGCGTTCTTTGCGCTTCGTGACGCTCCTCAAGAAGCTGGGAGCCGCAAAAGTGGCCTACGACGTGGACTACGTGGGTTTCGAGATTCCCAATGCCTTCGTCGTGGGCTACGGACTGGATCTGGCCCAACGGCTGCGAAACCTGCCGGAGATCTACGTGCTCGATGAAGCCTGAGGTCCTCGGCTCGTGGCGTACGGGGAGAGGACCGCGGGCTGCTGCAGGCTGTACGGAGGCATGCGGATCTGTGGCGGGCAAGCTTCGCGGGGCGGAAAGGTTTTGTACTACACGACCGAAAGGTGCGGAGGCATCACGGTGTTTCGTCCCCACGTTGTCAAAGGCGGCTTCTCCTTGCCCTGCTCGGCGTGCCGCGGGATCGTGTGGACGTTTCCAGGTTTGGCTCCGCGCTTGGACCCTGGCGGGTTTCGTGGTCACCGGAAGTGAGCTGAAGAAGTCAGACGAACGTTTGAGTTAAGGCATGCCAGAACGATCCCCGAGAAATCGCAGTGGGTCACGTCGAGGGGGCTCGCATCGACCGTCCCCGCCCGAAGAGCCCAATGAGGGGTTCCAGTGGAAGAGGGCGTCGCGCACTCTGCTTTTCTGGATCGCCATCATCCTGGCTTCCGTCTGGGTCTCTCAGAGGCTGAGCATGACTCAGGGCAGGGAGGTGACGATCTCGTACAGCGAGTTCGTGAAGCACCTACAGAGCAACAACATCGTCAGCGCCCAGATCCGGGGACGCGAATTCCACGGCGTCCTGAAGCAGCCGGCCACGATCACGGGGCGAGGTCGTCTGGAGACCTACCAGCTTTTCAAAGTGGTGTTGCCCGAGGAGCCTTCGAGCGAAGTCACCAAGCGGTGGATCGAGCAGTACGGTCTGGAGCTGGAGTTCAAGCCGGAGTCCCGATACCTGTGGGGGTACATCGGCTACCTGTTGCCGGTGGTCCTGATCTTCGCGATGTGGTTGATCTTCATCCGGAGGATGCAGGGAGTCGGCACGAAGGGGATCTTCAACTTCGGCAAGTCGCGCGCCAAGCTTTTCCTGGAGAACCGGCCCCCGGTGACGTTCGACGACGTGGCGGGTGCGGAGGAGGCCAAGGAAGAGCTGCGTGAGATCGTGGAGTTCCTCAAGAACCCGGAGCGATTCCAGCGGCTCGGTGGCAAAATTCCCAAAGGTGCGCTCCTCACGGGACCGCCCGGTACGGGCAAGACCCTCCTGGCAAGAGCCGTGGCTGGCGAGGCTGGTGTACCGTTCTTCTCCATCTCCGGCGCGGACTTCGTGGAAATGTTCGTGGGAGTGGGTGCCTCCCGCGTGCGCGACCTGTTCGAACAGGGGAAAAAGCACGCTCCCTGCATCATTTTCATCGACGAGATCGACGCGGTCGGGCGGCAGCGTGGGGCTGGACTGGGCGGAGGCCACGACGAACGCGAGCAGACCCTGAACCAGCTTCTGGTGGAGATGGACGGTTTCGATTCGAACGACGGCGTGATCCTGCTCGCGGCCACCAACCGTCCGGATGTACTCGACCAGGCCCTGTTGCGTCCGGGCCGTTTCGACCGGCAGATCGTGGTGGATCGTCCCGACGTGCTCGGTCGGGAGGGGATCCTGCGCGTCCACACGCGGAACGTGCCGCTGGGGCCGGACGTGGATCTACGGATTCTTGCCAAAGGGACGCCTGGCTTTTCCGGCGCGGATCTGGCCAATTTGGTGAATGAGGCAGCTCTGCTGGCGGCGCGGAAGGGCAAAGATCACGTCGAAATGGACGATTTCGAGGAGGCCAAGGACAAGGTGATGATGGGGGCGGAGCGCAAGAGCCTCCTCATTTCGGAAGAGGAAAAACGGAGCACCGCCTACCACGAGGCGGGGCACGCCCTGGTGGCCAAGCTGACGCCGGGGGCTGACCCGGTTCACAAGGTCACGATCATCCCGCGCGGCCGTGCGCTTGGGGCGACCACGACCCTGCCGATGGACGAGCGGCACAACTACTCCCGGTCCTACTGCCTGGCTTTGCTCCGACAGTTGATGGGAGGCCGGGAAGCTGAGAAGCTGGTGCTGAACGAGGTGAGCACCGGCGGCGGGAATGACATCGAGCGGGCCACGGAGCTGGCTCGCAAAATGGTGTGCGAGTGGGGCATGAGCGACAAGGTGGGACCCCTGGCCTTCGGCCGGCAGGGCGACGAGGTTTTCCTCGGTCGGGAACTCGCCGTGACGCGACCCTACAGCGAGGCCACGGCGGAGCTGATCGATCAGGAAATCCGGCGGATCGTGAAGGAGGCTGCCGACGAGGCCCGCCGCATTCTGCGCGAGAACCTGGACAAGTTGCACCGCCTCGCCCAGGCTCTGCTGGAGTACGAGATTCTGGACTCGGAGGAAATCGACAAGGTCCTGGCCGGAGAGCCGCTGGAGAGGGTTCCTTCCAAACGGAAGACGAAAGTGGAGCCGGAAGAGGCGGAGGAAAAGCAGGAACAGCCTTCCATCGCTCCGGGAGCGGCGCTGGCGGGAGGCGAGGCGTAGGGGG
>CAYXFI010000118.1:0-4503 GCA_964464205.1 uncultured Cytophagia bacterium | reverse complement strand
TTCTATTCGACGGTTCGGGCGTGGCGGAAGAGCGAGACGTACGGGGGTCAGTCGCTTCCGTATTTGAGGGATCTTGACCGCTTGTGTGGGTGGTTCGCGGCAGGGATCGTGGACCTGTTCGCTACGTGGGAGCCGGTAGCAGCGTTCGGGTCCGACGGCGGCTGAAGGCCGGGTGCTGGCCTGGATTGCCGGCGCGGCAGCGGGAGGGCGGCAGATCGACATCGACAAACATCAGGAGGAAGGCAGTCGAAGCGAGGACCGCGGTGACGAGAGAACGAATAGGGGCGCTGAGCGCCAGGCTGGGCGCAGGTTGGGTGGTCTGCCTGGCGTTTTTTGTGTTTGTCCTCGGTTGCGGTGGTCCGAAGGAAGGCAGCCGGCGAGTGCCCTTGGTCCTCGTTTTGCCCCAGTCCGATCCCCTCGAGTCCGGCGTAGCCGCTGGACTGGCTGGCTCAGCGGCGCTCAACTTGCGCAACGCCTTCGGGGGTGAGCTCCGGGTGAGCGGCGTCCCGGAGTGCCTCTCCGCTCTGCCGCTGGACTCGCTGGTTTCTCCCCCCTACGTAGACACACTGGTCAAGAAAGTTGGCGCCGACGCGGCCGTCCTGGTGCGCGTGGGGCGGCGGAGGGGCGTTCTACGCTTCGAATGGCGATTGGTCCGTACCGGCGGCGGGACGGCTTGGGCTACCGTCGGCGAATCCTGGAAAGAACTGATCGACCGAGTGGCCCGGGAATTCGGGCTGGAGCCGAAGCGCGAGCCGCCCACCATCTCCTCCATCTGGAAACTGAGGGAGTCAGGTCGGAGCTTCTACCACGCGGCGGGGGTGCGGGTGGAACCCTACCGAGCAAGGAAGCGAGGCTACACGGAAGTGCTCGGTTGGGCCCGTGCCGAGGCGATGCTCCGGGACCTGGCGGAGCTCCGCCTGGCGGACGAAGACCTGACAGATGCCCTGTACCGGCTCGGCGAATTCCTGACGCGCGTGTGGCACGATACGTCCAGCACCGAGTGGTGTCGACTGCGGGGCGCGTACTTCGTGTACGCGGAGCGGTGGAGCCAGGCCGAGAAGTGGTTGGAGCGCGCCTACCGCAGGAATCCGCGCGACGGCCGCACGCTCTACTGGCTGGCCCACCTGCACCCGTCCCGACTGGCGGCGTTGCAACTGGGAGGTTGGGAGGAGGCGCTCCGCAGAGCTGTCGAGTACAATCCGCTGCTCTTCGACGCACGTCTTCAGCTCGTGGACTTGTACTTTCACAATCGGCGATTCCGGGCGGCGCGGCGGGAGATCGACGCGCTGCTCGCAATCAATCCGGATCACGAGCGCGGGCTGATGATGTCGGGCCGACTCTACATCACCCAAAACGACATACCGAACGTGCTGAAAACCTATAAGAGGGTCCTCGACCTCAACCCGGCAAACGCCGATGCCTACTACAACCTGGGCATCGTGTACTTCCACACGGGCAAACTGGAGGACGCGGAGAAACTCTTCCGGAGGGCGGTGGAGATCAACAACTACCGGGACGCGCACCTGTACCTGGGTCTCATCTACGAGAAGCTGGGTCGCACGGAGGACGCAATTCGGGAATACCGCGTCCGCATCCGGCTTCGAAAGGGCCCCGATGACGAGTTTGCGGACGAGGCGCGCCAACGCTTGTTCGCCATTCTGCACGCTGCATCCGATACGGTGAGCGTCCTGCAGGAGTCCTCAACCGCGCAGTGAGCGTTCCGCTCCTACGAATTCCCACGAACAGGAGGTTGCAGAAATGTTGTCACGCACCGGGTGGTTCCGTCGCAACGGGGTACCCCTTTTGGCTTTCGCCCTCCTCTGGGGGTGCAGCAAGAAAGAAAGCCCCACCGGTCCCGCGAACATTGTGGAAGAGTTGGGAGGCGGTGCCTATCCCGTCAAATTGTTGCGTCTTTCGGGCAGTCCCTACGAGATTGGTATGCAGCACGGTCGGGCTGTGAAAGAGCAGATCCAGTCGCTGCTGGCACGGCTGCACGAAATCGCCAGCACGATGGACATGCCAATGGAGTTTCTCGACAACGCCTACATCGCGATGGAGCCCTACATCCCGGAGCGGTATAGGGATGAGATGCGCGGCCTGGCGGAGGGTGCCGAGGTGTCGCTGGAAGATGTCCACCGGTTGCACGCGCTGCCGGATCTTTCCGAATACCACTGTACGTTCTTCGCCGCCTGGGGCGGTGCCACGGCCGATCACCAATTGCTGCAGATTCGAGCGCTCGACTACGCCACAAACGCCCACTTTCAGGAATACCCGGCCATTCTGATCATCAAACCGGACGAGGGGGTGCCGCACGCCGTGGTTGGATGGACTGGATTCATCGGGGCGGTGTCGGGGATGAATGCGGAGGGGATCGCCGTCAGCGAGATCGGCGACAACTACGGCCCCGCGCACGAGACGCTGTCCGGCGAGCCGATGCCTTTCCTCTTGCGGGACGTGCTTTGGGACGCTCGTTCCTTGGATGACGCGGTGAACATCATCAAGAACGCGGAGCGAACGTCGTCTTACCTCTACGCTGTGGGGGACGCGGAGATCCCCTCAGCCCGTGCCTTTCGCACGGCGAAGGACATTTGCGAGGTGTACACGGACGTGACCCTTCCGCGGAAGCCTCTCTCCAACGTGGTGTACTTCTCGATGGGCTTCACCAGCCCCTACAACGACCGGGTGCACTCCTTTCTCAAAGCCAGACACGGTTCGCTGGACGTCGACGCTGCCAAACAGTTGATGCGCGAGATCGGAACGGGCAACTTGCACGCGGTGGTGTACCACCCAAGCTCGTCCGAGCTGTGGGTGGCGAACGCCGGCGTCGACGCGGAACCCGCCTACAACCGCGAGTACGTGCACGTGAACCTGCAGGAAGAATTGGAGGAGATGAAGTGAGGAGGGCGGATCCAGCATGATCTGGCGGTGCCGCGACCGCACTCTGGCGACGGATCGAACGCTTGTGATGGGCGTCCTGAATGTGACGCCCGACTCGTTCTCCGACGGAGGACAGTACTACGAGCCGGAGCAGGCGGTGCAACGCGCCCTCGAACTGGACGAGCAGGGCGCGGACATCATCGACATTGGCGGGGAATCCACACGGCCCGGGGCGGAGCCGGTTCCCCTGGAGGAAGAGCTGCGCCGCGTGATCCCGGTGTTGGAGAAGATCTCCGGACGGGTGCGCGCGCTCCTCTCGATTGACACGTACAAGTCGCAGGTGGCGGTGGAGGCCTTGCGCGCGGGCGCGCACATCGTGAACGACATCAGCGGGCTGGGCTTCGACCCGGCGATGCCCGGGTTGGTGGCGCGTTGGGGCGCAGGCGTTGTGATCATGCACATCAAAGGTACCCCCCGCACAATGCAGCAAAACCCGCACTACGACGACGTGGTGGCGGAAATCTCGGACTACTTCCGGGAGCGGATCGGCGTGGCCAAGAGGTCAGGCATCGACGAGGAGCAAATCGCCATCGACCCCGGCATTGGATTTGGGAAACGGCTCGAGGACAACTTCGAGATTTTGCGCCGCTTGTCGGAATTTCGTAGATTCGGGCGACCGATCCTGATTGGCCCTTCACGGAAGTCCTTCATCGGGAAGACGCTGAATCTGCCCCCGCAGGAGAGGCTCGAGGGGACGGCCGCGGCAGTGGCCGTGGGGATCGCCCACGGGGCAGACGTGGTGCGGGTGCACGAGGTGGTGCAGATGCTGCGGGTTGTACGCATCGCAGATCGGATTGTGGGGAAGCCTGCAGCTTTGTAGGAGAGCGGGCACGGGACGCGTGGGCCGCGAGGCTCCAAGGTTGGAAGTGTACATCCGGTGCCGGGCGGCTCGGAGAGCCCGGCGGAGGTGCAAATGATCACCCTCGTCAAGATCGGCTTTCTTCGCTTCACCCTGATCGATCTGTTCGACGTCCTGCTCATCACCTACATCCTGTACAAGCTGTATTTCTTCGTCCGCGGCTCCCGCGCGGCCCAAATGACCATCGGCTTCATCCTCATCCTGATCGCTTCCGTCATCGCCCCCCTGCTCAACATGAGCGGACTCACCTGGATCTTCCGGAACCTGCGCACCGTTTGGCTACTCGCCTTTGTGGTTCTGTTCCAGCCTGAACTGCGGCGGCTTTTGATACGCCTGGGCCAGAGCCCCGTCGTGCGCCTGTTCGTACGAGTGCAGGAGAACCGCACCGTGGAGGAAGTGGCCAAGGCGGCCTTCGAGCTGTCCAAACGGGGCCTTGGGGCGCTGATTGTGCTCGCGCGCGACATGGGTCTCAAGGCCATCGTGGAAACCGGCGTGCCGATCCGGGCGGAAGTCTCCGTACCCCTGCTGGTTTCGATCTTCAATCTCAGATCGCCGCTCCACGACGGCGCCGTGGTGATTCAGAACGACTTGATCGAGGCGGCCAAGTGTCTGCTGCCCCTGAGTCAGAATCCGGACATTGATCCCAACCTGGGCACCCGGCACCGCGCAGCTCTGGGCCTGTCGGAGGAGTCGGACGCGGTGATCGT
>CAYXFI010000117.1:0-9992 GCA_964464205.1 uncultured Cytophagia bacterium | reverse complement strand
GCCTGCTAACGGGAGCGGTTCCGTTTCTACACTGACGCGGCAATCTGCTGCCCGTGTCTCGCCAGCAAATCCATGCTCTGAAGCGGCTCTTGCTCGCCGATGCGGAGGACGTGTGGACCGCTGACGAGGTCCTGCGGATGATGAGCCGGCCCGAGGAGTGGTTTTCTCCGCACCTTCGGTTGGTGGGAGTAGAAGCCAAGGGCCGGGTGGCGCAGTTGCTGAAGGCTTTGGAGGGAGAAGGGGGCTACGAACTCCTGCCTCAGCCGGCTGGCTTGCGTGGCCAACTGCGGCCGTACCAGTGCAGAGGATACTCCTGGTTGGCCTATTTGACTCGGTGGGGGCTCGGAGCGTGCTTGGCGGATGACATGGGCTTGGGGAAGACGGTCCAGGCGTTAGCTTTGATCCAACGGAATTGGGAGCTTGGGGAACGACGGCCGGTTCTCGTCGTGTGCCCGACCTCGGTGATCAGCAACTGGAGACACGAGGCGGCCAAGTTCACACCGGATCTACCGGTGCTGGTACACCATGGCCCCGAGAGGTCTCGGGGCGGCTCCTTCCGTCAAGGGGCCGAGTCGTATGCCCTGGTCATCACCAGCTACTCGTTGCTTCAGCGCGACGTGGAATCGCTCAGCAAAGTGAACTGGGCCGGGGTGATCCTCGATGAGGCGCAAAAGATCAAAAATCCGCGCACCAAGCAGGCCAAAGCTGCCCGTGCCCTCCCGGCGGGCTACCGCGTGGCCCTCACAGGCACCCCGGTGGAGAACCACGTCGGCGAGCTGTGGTCGATCATGGAGTTTCTCAATCCCGGCTACCTGGGCAGTTGGACCAAGTTCCGGCAAGAGTTCGCGGCCCCGGCGGCGGAGGGTGACCCAGAGGCGTTGGATCGACTGAGAAAACTGGTCCGCCCCTTCATTCTCCGCCGGGAGAAAACCGACCCAACCATCGTGGTCGAGCTTCCGGAAAAACTGGAGATGAAAGTCTACTGCGGCCTGACGCGTGAGCAGGCCGAACTGTACCGGTCTGTGCTCGCGGAGGCAACCGGGGCCCTCGAAAGCGCGTCGGGAATGAAGCGTCGCGGGCTGATCCTCGCTACCCTGACCAAACTCAAGCAGATCTGCAACCACCCCGTGAACTACCTTCGCGACGGCTCTGCTTTGGGCGGGCGTTCGGGCAAGCTCGCTCTCCTCGCGGACATGCTCGAGGAAGTGCTGGACCTGGGAGAATCGGCCCTCATTTTCACCCAGTTTCGGGAGATGGGAGAAATCCTCAAGCGCCACCTGCAGCAGGTGTTCGGCGTCGAGGTGCTTTTCCTGCACGGCGGCGTGCCGCGGAAACGGCGGGACGAGATGGTGGCGAGATTCGAGCAGGCGGACGGCCCCGTGCTTTTCGTCCTGTCCCTCAAAGCCGGGGGTACAGGTCTCAACCTGGCGCGCGCCAATCACGTGTTCCACTACGATCGCTGGTGGAATCCCGCCGTGGAGAACCAGGCCACGGACCGGGCGCACCGCATCGGCCAGCGCCGCAGTGTGCAGGTGCACAAGCTCATCTGCGCCGGAACACTCGAAGAGGCGATCGACGACATGATCGAACGCAAGAAAGAGCTGGCCGATCGCGTGGTGGCGGCGGGCGAAGAATGGTTGACCGAGCTCTCCAACGAAGAGTTGAGGCGCATTCTCCAACTGAGGGTAGATGCTGTGCTGGAGTAGGGGACGCTTGCCGTGTGGGAGCAATGCCCGAAGGGGTGGATCGAGCTGGAAAAAAGTGAAATCCGCGCGAAAGCGCTTGCTTTTTTCGAACGGATTGTGTACCCTACACCGAGTTGAGGGCCTGCTGATCGGCTGAGGGGTAGCTGGCTCAGGCAAGAGAAAAAAGAGGCACCCATCTCTAGGACCCGGAGGTGAGGTGCTTTTTTTGTCTCCGGCCATCTGTCCCGAAGAGGGTAAGAGATCACTTGAACGAGTTCGGGGGGAGCCCATGGCCTTTGATGTGAGTGCATTCGCGCTGTTGCTCGAGCCTCAGGGGGAAGCACTGCCGCGGGGATACTACTTGGGGTCTGCGCTGCGGGGAGCCTTCGGTCGCAGTCTGCGCCGTGCGGTTTGCGTGCTGCAAGGAGGCGACTGCCAGGTCTGTCCACTGCAAGGCCACTGTCCCTACGTGTTTCTCTTCGAGACCCCTGCGCGGGACTTCGATAGTCCGTTCCGGGGGATGGACCGGGCTCCGCACCCGTTCGTCCTGTGCCCGCCCGGCCCTGCGGAGCAGCTTGACGGCACCGTGCCACTGCGCCTGGTTTTGATCGGGAGAGCCATCGACTACCTGCCGCACGTCGTGTGGGCGGTGCACGCGATGTGCGAGAGGGGATTGGGCGCGCAACGCCGACGGTACCGGTTGGCGCGGTTGCTGGTGCAGAATGAAGAAGGGGGAACAGAGGTGTGGGATTTCGACGGCCGGTTGCTCATCCGCGCCGGATTCCGCCGATACAGGGCGGGCCAAGACCTCTCCGACGAGCGAGCCAGCCGGATCAGGTTGCGGTTCCTCACGCCCCTCCGCATTCGGCATCAACGCCGGCTGTGCACCCGCCTGACCTTCCCTCTTTTGATGACCAACGTCCTGCGGCGGCTGTACCTCCTGGATCGCTTTCACGGCGACGGCACCTGGGAGTTCGAGCATCGTGAGCTCATCGAAGCGGCGGAAGGTGTTCGGACTGTGCGCTACAACCTCCGCTGGCACGACTGGACCCGCTATTCCAGCCGCCAGGACACCAAGATGCAACTGGGCGGTTTGATTGGCGAAGTAGAATTCGAGGGCGACCTGACCCCGTTCCTTCCGTACCTGAGGGTCGCGGAAGAAGTACACGTGGGGCGGAACACGAGCTTTGGGTTGGGGAGGATGAGCATCGTCGAGGTTGCTTGACGAAAGAGCGGAGCAAGATTGCGATGGCCGAACGACCGCAACTCACCGACGAACGCAAGGCGCTCTTGATCGCCGCACTGTTTCACGACATCGGCAAGTTCCATTATCGAGCGGAGAAAAGCCCGGGGACGCACGCGGAGAAAGGCGGAGAGTTTGTGAAGAACCACCTGGGGAGGTTCCGGGCGTTGCGACCCGTCCTGGACAGGATAGAGGCGCTCGTTCGAACCCACCATTCCCCAGATGCGGACCACCGCATTCAAGCCGCCGATCACCTCTCCGCCGCGGAAAGGCAAGACGAAGATGTTGCCCAAGGCCGACGCCCTCTGGAATCGATTTTCGCTCGGATCGATGTTGGCGCCGGTTCACCACCGGACGGCACGTTCTACCTCGAACCTGGTGCGATTGGGGAGTCCAACTTGTTTCCAAAGAACGGCGAGACTCCAGGAGAGGATGAGGTAATCGAGTGGCATCGCGGGGCATGGGAAGGATTCCTTGGGGATCTGGCACGCGTGCCGGAGGACCTCGAGTTCTCGGGGCTCGTGTGGACACTACACGCACTCCTCGAAAAGTGGTGCACCCGGGTGAGCAGCGCCGCCTACCGCTCGGTACCCGACATCGCGCTTTTCGACCACCTCCGGGTCAGTGCGGCATACGCCGACTGTTTTCTACTCGCTGAGGACGATGACAAGCCTCTGCTTCTCGTAAAAGGGGATCTGGGCGGCATTCAGAGGTTCATCTACAGGCTTCGTACGCCGGAGGGAGAGCAGAAAGGCTCGGCCAAACAGTTGCGCGGGCGGTCGTTTTACGTCCGTCTCGTAAACGAAACTCTCGCGCGCTGGGTACTGGACGAGCTCGGCCTTTTTCGTCCGAATCTCATTCTCAGCGGCGGTGGGCATTTCCTGATCGTGGCGCCGAACCGTGCGGAGTCGGAGTCGGCTCTCCGAGAACTCCGGCGGCGGGCCAATGAGTGGCTGCTGCGGGCATTTCACCTGGATCTGAGCCTGGTCCTCGAGTGGGTCGCCTGCTCCGGGGAAGAAATGGAAGACTTCCCGCCGGTGATGGACGCGTTGGAAGCGAAGGTCTGGGCCGCTAAGAGGCGGCGGGCTTCGGATTTGCTGGGTGGCCCTGGCTTGTTCGGTCCCTTCGAGACTGAGACGGCCGAGCTCGAGGCCTGCCCCGTCTGTCAGGCTCTCGTCACCGACCGAAAGCAACACGGCGGCAAGTGTTCCCTGTGTGATCTGCATCAGAAGCTGGGCGCCGCCATCCCGAACACGGACTATCTCGTGGAGGTCGTCGGCATTGGGCAGGGCACGCCGCGCGAGGACGTGGGGCGGGCCCTCGTGCACTTCCCCGAGATGGGACGAGCCTGGTACCTGGTGTCGCGCCAGCGGCTGGAGGGAACCACCGAACTCGAGATGGTTGTGGGCGCCTTTTCCGAAAATACACAGCTCCGTGTGACCACTCTGGGGTCCAGCGAATTTCTCTCTGAAGACACCCTCAGAATCGCCCGTCTTGGCGGCCCGCGAGTCCAAGCCCTGGACTTCGCGTTCCAGGCGAACTATCTGCCTCGGGACGGGGAAGGCAATGTGATGAGTTTCCAGGAAATCGCGGAAGCGGGCCCGGCCTTCCCGTATCTCGGTTTCTTCCGTGCCGACGTGGACGACCTGGGATTCGTGTTCTCCCGGGGATTCCGCGGCTCAGGCACCGAGGCCGACGAGAAGGACAACCGGAGCCTCAGCCGATTCGCCGCCCTCAGCCGGGAACTGGACCTGTTCTTCTCTCACCACGTGGACGCTTTGGCCCGGGAGCACCACTTGTACGTCACTTACAGCGGCGGCGACGATCTCTTTGTCATCGGTCACTGGCTGAATGTGGTGGAGTTTGCTCGAAAGTTGTACGAGGACTTTGCAAAAGCAACTTGCGGGAACCCCAATCTCGGGATCAGCGGCGGGATCGCCGTAGGTCGTCCTGACTACCCTGTCCGGCTAGCGGCCCAGGAGGCAGCGGAATCCCAGGAGGCGGCCAAGTCGCGTCCTGGTGCCAATGGCGACCCCGGCAAACGATCTTTCTGCCTGTTCGACTCGGTCCACCCCTGGCCCCGCGCCCTGGAACTACTGGACTACGCCGAGCAGATCAAAACCCTGGTGGAGGAAGAGCGTGAGCTGCGGGCGCTGGTACGCACCGTGCTGGAGCTCAGTCGCAAAGCGATAGGCCGCGCGGGAATAGACGCGGGCGCTTTCCCAGCTCTGCGGGCCTACCTGCACTACGCGCTTGCCAGGAGAGCAGGAGTCACGTCGTCTCGACTCACAGAAGGCAATGGCGAACCGAAGGTCGAACTTTTCGCGAAACTGATCAGCCAGCCTGACCTATTCGAGGATTTCGAAGTGGTGGGCTCCTACGTGTTGCTGGCCACGCGGGAGCGGAAGCGGTGACGCTGCTGCAATCGCAAAGCGTGAGGAGGTGAGAGAGCTATGAGCAACGTACTGCCGCAGGACCTAGCGGAGTGGAGTCCCGAGAAGCTCGACGAGGTCGCGAAGGAGCAGGCTGAGCTTTTCGTCAAAAAGAGGCTACGGACATCCCAAATACGGAACATCTACAGCACGATCGTCCGCATCCGGAACGACTACCAACGTGAAGGTAAGAGGTTCGAGAAGGTCAGGACCTCTCTGGTGATGCTGAGGCCTAAGCTGGCCTACGCAGCAGGTCGCAACAGTGAGGTAAGGCCTTTCCGCGATCTTCTGGACGGGGCCATCGAAGCCGTCCTTGGCTCATCGAAACCGGAGCGAGCCTTGGAGAACTTCTTCGCTCTGGCCGAAGCGGTGGTGGCGTACCACAAGTTCCACGGTGGAAAAGACTGAGGGGAGAGGAACCATGAGTGGCTATGCGCTTTTGGGCAATGTGCTCGTACGAGGCAAAATCGAGGTACTCACCGGCATTCACATCGGTGGTGGACGCGGTAAGATGGAAATCGGCGGCGTCGATCAGCCGGTGATCCGCGATCCGGGTAGCCAGTTGCCGTACTTACCCGGCTCGTCCATCAAAGGCAAGATGCGGATGCTGCTGGAATACGCGCACGGACTGGTCGGAGTCGCTCCCAGGGACAACAAGGAACCGGGCTCCGTGCACGAGTGCGGGAAACCGGACTGCCCGGTCTGTCGGGTCTTCGGCACAGCTGCGGAGGAGGGAGCCCCCGGGCCCTCGCGCCTCACGGTGCGCGATGCGTTTCCGGACAAAGAAACCGTGGAGTTCTGGAAGGACCTCGACACCGAACTGTTGTACACGGAATACAAGGGCGAGAACTATCTCGACCGCCTCACCTCTCGTGCCAACCCCAGATTCTTCGAACGCGTCGTTCCCGGAAGCTGGTTCAACTTCGAAATGGTGTACAGCGTCTTCAACTTCGACGACGTGAACGATGCCGATATGCTCAACACCGTCTTTCAGGGCATGCAACTGTTGGAACACTCCGCCTTGGGCGGCCACGGCAGCCGAGGCTACGGCAAGGTGCGATTCCACCTGTACCTCCAAGACGACACGCTGCCCGTGTTCACCGCGCAGGACTACCTGGGAGGCAGGGTGAAACTGCCCGACCTCGACGAGGTGAAGCGAGACCAGCTTCGCACGCTGGACCAGGTCGATGTTCAACGGATCGTTGAACGGGTGAAAAACGCGTTGAAGCTGCAGACCTGAGGCCTGGGAAGCGCGCCGGCGCAACGCTGCCGAGCTCCATAAAGGACCCCCACGGAGGACGCGTGCAGGCTGCCCGGCGCAGTCCCCAAAAGCAGAAGCGGAGGATGGAGCCGTGTGGATTGTGACACTGAGGCCCCTCGGAGCCGTGGCGCCGGAACTCCACTCCGACACCCTGTTCGGCTGCCTCTGCTGGGCCGCGAAGTACCTCAAGGGAGTCTCTGCCGTGCGGGGATGGCTCGAGGCCTTTGATGCCGGGCGACCTCCTTTCGTCCTTTCCAGCGCTTTCCCCTTCGTGGAGGACGAGGAGGGGAAAACCTACTTCTTCCCTCGCCCCAGGCACTGGCCCCCGCCCAGTGAGCCGAAGACGCTCGAACAGTACCGGGCCAGCAAGAAACAGAAGAAGATTCGGTGGGTCTGCCGCGAAACGTTCCTCCGGATCGTCGGGGGCGAGTGGACCACCGAGCCCGGCCGCAAGCCACCCGCGTTGACGCCTCGGCCTGTACTGCACAACCGGATCAACCGGATCACCTGGGGCACCACCGAGCCCGGCAGACTGTACTACGAGGAGCGTGTCTTCGGCCCGACCGACGGCGGCTACTACTTTCTCTTGGACGTGCGAGACCAGTCTTCGGAAGATCTCCTCCGGGGTGCCATCCATTTGCTCGGTCACATCGGTTGGGGCGGCGATACGAGCCGCGGCGTGAACCACTTCCGGACCTCAATCGAAGAAGCCCCCCGGGGTTTCCTGCCCCAGGTCGAGAACCCGACCCATTTCGTCACTTTGTCACTCTATTATCCCAAACCCTCCGAGCGGCAACTGTTCGCCGAAAAGGAGCAGGTGCTCTGGTACGAACTCGAGTGGCGCCGCGGCAAGGTGGGCGGCCGATTCTATCCCTCCCCGCGCTTTTGGAAGAGGGCGGTGAACTACTTTGCCGAGGGCTCTGTTTTACCGTTGCCGAGCGATGCAAGTGAGACCCTCGGGAGGAATCCGGTCGTAAAGGAAATGGATGGGATGGTGATCCGGAGTTACGGGATCGCATTCGTGGTGCCCGCGAAACTGACGACAGGAGTGAACGGATGAGCTGGGTTGTCCAGTGCCAAACCCCGGTTCACATCGGAACCGGGCACGAATTGCACCCATTCGAGTACGTTGTGCGGAACGGAACGTATTACGTTCTCAACCTCGAGGCGGCTTTGAAGCGCCTCGAAAACGAAGAACCCGGTGTTGTGGAACGCTACGCGGCGTACACTGAAGAAATCCTGGCGAGGATCGGCCAGCAGGCGCCCCAACGACGGGGCCGCAAGCTCTACCCCGAAGATGTTGGGATCGTCCAATTCTGCGAAAACGAGCTGAAACGGAGGGACCTCTCGGCCAGACTTCTTCGGGATCCTTCGGTGGTGCTGTATCAGTGCGACGGTGTGGCCTGGCGGCCACGGGGAAAACACAGGAAGGTCCGCGAGCACATGAAGCACCTCGGGCGGCCGTACGTGCCTGGCTCCTCACTGAAGGGCGCCATCCGCTCCTCGCTGGCGTACGCCCTGCTGCTGGAACTTCCTGAAGGACAGTGGAATGAACTAATCGACGAGTTTCCCCCTGGTCGGCCGTCGATCCGCGCTCAGCTACAGGAATTGCGCCGCGCATACGAAGCCTTGGCTGGATCTCTCCGGGCTGGCGGAGGTAAGGCAAAGGAACTGGCGCACGAGATAGGGCGCCGGCGCCGCGGGCTCGAAAAATCCATCGGCCAAGCTGTGGACCAGTATCTGTTTCGCTGCGGCGCGCTGGACAAAGGTCGGCTGGACTACGGCCAACCGCACATGGACCTGTTGCGATCCCTGAGCATCTCGGACACCCTCGCGGCCGAAGCCGATCTGAGCGTGGGCGAGATAAGGGCCGTCACCGGCAAACAAGCTCCGGAGAAGGGCATCCCCATCCCGGCGGAAATCATCTTGGACGGGGCGAGACTGCAGGTGGAGATCCGTCTGGATGCACGCCTATTGCAGCAGATGGCCCGGGCCGCACAGCGGACGAGCAAGGAATGGATCAGGTTTGAGGACAAATTCCAGCGTCTTTTCGGGGAATCGCCAACAGATCTCTTGGGCATTGCCGACGAGAACGGCCTGGAGGACTGGGCGCGCCAGAAGCTCGAGCTGATCCTGAAACGCGTGCCCCGGCACAGTCGTGACGTGCTGGAACGCGACCTGGCCTGGGCCCGGAAAGCGGCGGCCCTACGAGGCACCGGTTTGCAAGGACGCGTGCAACGGTTGCTTGAGTTGGCGGAGCATCACTGCCTCGTTCGGATGGGTTTCAGCAGCGGCTGGCACGCTACAACGGTGGCGATGGCACTGGAGAAACGAGGCCGGAGCGAGCTTCTGTCTGAGCTGCTTTTCGTGTTCCTGATGGACCTCCCGCAGAGGGCCGTCGACCTGTTCAAACCGGCAAATGCGGCGCATCCCCAAAACCGAAACAGGCTGCTGCAATTGCTTTCCCGCAGGCCAGATGCGGTCGGCTTTCCCACCTCGCGGCGCCTGCTGTTTTTGGAAGACGGTTCGGTGTGGCCCCTGGGCTGGGTGACCTTGCAACCTGGAACTGTGGCGTCGGGGAAGGACGGTCGGGGCCGCCGAACGACCTCTTCCGACGAGCCGACACGGGGGGAGAAGAGCGAGCTCACCCGGGATCAACTGGAGCGCTTGCGTCAGCACTTCCGGGGGAGCTCGTGAAGGCCGGAGGGGCCTTGGTCGAAATTGTCTGAATCGAATGACAGATCCGCAACAAATGGTCTAAGCAATTGGGATTTTTGATGATAAGGCAAGATAGGTTCAGCGACATTGTTTTTGCGAGACTTATGCTTGATCGCGCCGGCAAAAAGGGCCAAAATGAACGGCCATTCAGTCGATTCAGCGAAATAGGGTTGCAATGCCCTGTGTTTGCAGAGGTTAGAAGCCCAGCCCTCTGAAGGGAGACCCCAACGAAAGGGGATTGAGACCAAGCACTGCTTTGTCTCTCTCGATATTCTCAAGCCGGCTCTGAAGGGAGACCCCAACGAAAGGGGATTGAGACTTTGGCGAGATCATCCGGAGTGTACTCTGGCAGGTTGGCTCTGAAGGGAGACCCCAACGAAAGGGGATTGAGACTGTTCCCTCACACCCTTCGATGGTTTCATCCCGGGTGGCTCTGAAGGGAGACCCCAACGAAAGGGGATTGAGACTCGTTTTGAGTTCAAATAGTCGAGCAAAGCTTTCTGGTAAGCTCTGAAGGGAGACCCCAACGAAAGGGGATTGAGACGCCACCACGTTGGCGGTTTTACCGTAGGCCGGTGGCGCCCTCTCTGAAGGGAGACCCCAACGAAAGGGGATTGAGACACCACAGCCACCGAGAAATAGGGATCGCCGAA
>CAYXFI010000116.1:0-10029 GCA_964464205.1 uncultured Cytophagia bacterium | reverse complement strand
TATGAAAACCGCTCGCGGAAGTCAAGGGGGAATCCCTGGCCTCTCCAGCCGCTTGCTTTTCGCCAGTCCAATCCGTAGATTCGCAATCGGTGTAGAACCAGTCGAGTGCCGGCTCGGGCCGATTCGCTGAGACGATCAAGCTCTCCCGGCGGCTCATCCGTCAACGGGCTCTACCAGCCTTCTTCCGCCTTTTCCTCCGGTTCGTTAGGGGTGAACTTCCGGAAGCTCACGTAACCGCCACCATGCTCGAACCCAAACCTGGGCCCGCTCTGAAGTCGCGCTTCAAAGACTCAACCGAAGGAGCGATGTCTTGTTGATACTCACGATACTTCGAGTGCTCACTCCGGTTGTCTACGCACTCGCCACGGTGCTGGCCGCTCGGTACTTCATCGAGCGCGAGGCGGAAGCCGGAACGCGCGCCAGCCGGCTGCTTCTCATAGCCTGGATTTTGCACTCCGGGTTGCTCGTCGGGTTCGCTTTCGCCCACGGCTGGCTCCCCGTGACGTCCTGGGCCGACGCACTCTCCCTGTGGATGTGGATGTTCGCTCTGCTGTACTTGATTTTCGAGTGGCGACTGCGCGAGCGCAGCCTGGGCCTTATCGTGATCGGCCTCGTGACCATTGGTCAAGCCGTCGCCTGCGTGCTGCTGACGCCCACTACCCAACCGCCCGAGCTCTTGCGCAAAGCCGTCATCCAGGCCCACGTGTTTCTCGCGCTGTCGTCCTACTCCGGGTTCGCCCTGTCGTTCGTCGGCTCCCTCCTGGCGCTCCTCCTGCTGAAGGAACTGAAAGGCAAGCAGCTCAAGTTCTTCTTTTCACGGTTGCCCGCCCTCGAGTTCCTCGACCGTCTGTCGGCGCACTCCGCGACGGTAGGTCTCCTCAGCCTCACTGGCGGCATGATTCTCGGGCTGGCAATGGGACCGCGGCTCGGTGTGGCGAGATGGTACCTCGACCCGAAATTCGTCTCCGTTTTCATCACCTGGTTCATCTACGCGGCCGGACTCGTGGGACGGCATCGGTTCGGCTGGTGGGGTCGGCGTTTCGCGCGGCTCTCTGTCGTCGGGTTCGTGTGGATCCTCTTTTCGTTCGCAGTCGTCGGGAAATTCCTGTCCGGGGTCCACGCGTACTGATGATGAGCGAGCCGGAGAATTCCCACCGCACGCTGCTCCCACAGGATCCAGATCCGCCGCGCGAATCCAGGCGGCGAAAACGGCTCGGTCCAACAACTCGGCAGGAGTGGACTCAATTCACCCTGGATCGGCGGCGCCGTCGCATGGTTCCACAGGTTCCACGGAGGACCAGTCGGCAAAGAACCGCGCAATTGGACCACCAGCACAACACCGAACGGTGCCCGAAACGGACGCTTGAGGAGCGACATCCCGGCCGACGGATGAGCTGTGCCCAAGCCCCTGGGGCAAGTCGACCGTTCGGCTCGCGTGGGCCGGGCGGGCAAATGAAGCCGGGCGTAGACTCCGCTTGATCGCCTCGAAGTGGCTCTGGGAAACCGTGTGCTGCGAGCGGGGTCCGGCAGGGTACTAACCGCGGCGATTGTTCTGTACGTATTCCTCCAACCGAGGAGTTGCTGTCAATCTTTTGAGCAATTGACGGAAACATGGCGGTTTTCACAGCTTTTCTGAAGAGGTTTCCGCGGGATCGAGAGCTGGTCGTAGAGGCGCTGAGTAGCCTCTCCCAGGTGAGAGAGTGGGCCGTTCTCGCGTCGGGGCCGGTCTTGTGCGTGGTCGGAGATGCCCCTGACCCGCGCCAGGCGATGGAAAACCTGCAACGTTCTGTAGCGCAAGGGGACAGCAGTGGCGAGAACGGCATCGAACTCTTCATGCAGGACCAGGCGGTCTACGAATTCTTCGAGTTCGGGCTTGGGATCCGTCAAGGCAGACCCGGCGATTCCCGCGAGATGAAGCGTATCCTCGGAGATCTCGACCAGTTCCTCGACACCGGCAAGAATCCCCTTGTGCTCCGATTGCGAGCCGAACTCGCCGACCTGTGGGAGAGGACCAAGCGGGAAGGCTATTTCCAGGGGGGCACCGAGCAAACCGAAGTCTGCATCGAGCTCATCCGCAAGATCTTCGGGAAATCCAGCTCCGTCCGCCTGGTACTGCTCGGCGAAGCCCAGCACGCTGCGAACTGGGTTTCGGCCATCGATCAGCTGGGACCAGCTTTCTTCTGGATCGGCGACCGGATCCCGAACGAATCCGACGGGGACGAACCGGATGTCAGTACCGGTCTGGCGAGAAAGCTCGACGAACTCGACAGTCCACCCAATGCTTTCATTTTCCTGCCGGGCGCCGACCGGGGCCAAGCGGAGCACCTGCTCAACTGGAGCCTCGAAGAGCTCCGGGGCGAACCCATTTTCGTTGCCGACCTGAGGCCCGAGTCAGAGTGTCCGCGCCTCGAACGGCTACCGGAAAACGTCTTCGCCTTCACGGCCGGGGACCTGCGGGCGATCTGCAAAGACAATCTCGCAGCGAATCGGAAGAGCGTCGGCAAGCTCGAGTCTCTCATCCGGGAGCAAGCCGCGGCTGTGCTCGAGTGGCGTCAAAAGCACACTCCCAGCCGGATCGAGGGGATCATTGGCCGCAGTGCGGGCCTCCAACGGATCCTGGATGTGCTACCCCGAATCGCTGCCACGGACATCACCGTGCTGCTTGAGGGCGAAAGTGGCACGGGGAAGGAGTTGATCGCGCGGGCTATCCACCGGCTGAGCAAGAGAGCCCGCAACCCCTTCGTTGTCGTGAACGCCGGGGCGATTCCCGAAACGCTGCTCGAAAGCGAACTCTTCGGCCACGTGCGCGGCGCCTTCACGGGCGCGCACACCGAAAAGAAAGGGCTGTTCGAAGAAGCGGATGGCGGTACGCTGTTCCTCGACGAAATCGGAGAAATGTCGCCCGCGCTGCAGGTGAAACTGCTCAGGGCACTGCAGGAACGCGAAATCCGGAGGGTCGGTGGTAACCGCGTCCGGAAGATCGATGTGCGGCTCATCGCGGCCACCGACCGGGACCTGCAGCGCCTTGTCCGTGAAGGGCGCTTCCGGCAGGACTTGTACTACAGACTGAACGTGATGAGGCTCAGGATCCCGCCTCTCCGCGAACGACCGGAGGACATCCCGGTTCTTGCCGAGCACTTCCTGCGGAAGGCCAACCAGAAGCTCGGTAAGCACGTTCGGGAAATCTCGCCGCAAGTGATGTCTCTGCTTCTTCGCTACCGTTGGCCAGGGAACGTGCGCGAGCTGGAAAACGCAATCGAACACGCCGTAGTGCTGGCAGTGGGGCACTCCATTCTTCCCGAGGACCTGCCGCAGGAAATCTGCAGCGAGCCTGTGCCCAGCGCATCGACAGCATCGGATGAACACTGGCCCACCTTGGACGAAGTGGAACGACAACACATCGTCGAGACGCTCGAGAGATTCGGCTGGAACCTCGCACTCGTCACCCGAAAGTTGGGCATCTCCCGCGCCACACTTTGGCGCAAGATGAAAACCTACGGGCTGCAACCACCGAAATCCGCCGATCGGGGCTCGGGCCAGGAGAACTAAACCGCCGTTCGTTGGATCGGGCCATCCTGGATTCCACTGAAACCCGGGCGCCTGTTCGGGCCTCGATCCCTCTCGAAACTGGCCACGATAACCCACCGTCTTCGTCCTCCGTTCTGCCCTTCCAAAACCTGCTGGCACGCCACCCCACCTCTCCGGCTTGGCAGAGCCAACCTGGGGCTAGCCCCTCCGCCCTTCACACAATTGCATCCCCGGAAAGCTTTTCTCTCCCTGTCAGCCTCTTTTCATTCTGCAAAGACCCCGTTTCAGTTTGAAAAGCGGCTCTGCTTCCCAAGTGGCTCGGGCCCAACTTAACCTGCTGGTTCCTTTACGCTTACAAGCTTCACAGTCGCCCCGCCCGTCGCGGCACGGCCTTTGACGTACATCAAGGCTAACTGGAGGAGAAGCTCATGTTGCCCATCTTTCTCGACCTCAAGGACCGGCCCTGCTTGGTGGTCGGGGGCGGTACGGTCGCCCTCAGGAAAATCCACCTTCTGCTGCAGGAAGGCGCGAAGGTGACCGTCGTCAGTCCGAAAGTCGATCCCGAAATCGAACGGTTAGCCTCCCGCGGCCAGATCCGTTGGTACAAACGCCTTTTCCGTCTCCAGGACGTCGACGGAATGACATTGGTGTTTTGTGCCACCAACCACTACAGCGTGAACCGCGGTGTCGCCGCGGTAGCTAGACGGCGGGGCGTCCCGGTGAACGTCGCCGACGATCCCGACAACTGCGACTTTTACTTGGGAAGCGTGGCGAGACGAGGGCGCGTCACGCTGGCTGTGTCAACGTCTGGCCTGTCGCCCGCCCTCGCGCGGCATCTGAGGCGAGCGCTCGAGTCGGCATTTCCACCGCACGTGGACACCGTGGCTGAGGCTCTGGGCAAACTAAGGCCGGAAGTCCGCCGACGCTTTGCCGACCCCGCGGCCCGGGCTGCTTTCTGGCGCCAGGCCGTGGACCGGCTGATGTCGCGGGTCAACGAAGACCTGACCCTGCCCCAGGCCGAGCAAATCCTCCGCGAGATGCTGAACGCGGCAACGGTTCCGGAGGAAAAGCCATGACCCTGGTGGTTGTCGGCGCCAACTACCGAACGGCAGGGTTTGATGGGCTCGCTCGCCTCTCACTTTCGAAAGACAAGATTGATTCGGCGTACGAAAGCCTGCTGTCGGCGCAGGAAATCAAGGAAACGACCATTCTCTCCACCTGCAACCGCACCGAAGTCTACGCCGTGGTTTCCCCCCGGGAAGCGGGACTGGAAACCCTGTTCGACTTTTTCGCTTCGTTGAGCGGACTGAACCGGGCGGAGCTGGAGGCGAAGCTCTTTCACGCCAGCAGCAATCGAGCTGCCCGACACCTGTTCCGGGTCACGTGCGGCCTCGACTCGTACATGCTCGGCGAAACCCAGATCGCCGGGCAGGTGAAAGACGCCTACCGCGAGGCCGTGGCCCATCGAGCGACGGGCCCCATCCTCAACCGACTTTTCCACAAAGCCTTTCGCGTCAACAAAAGGGTGCGGAATGAAACGCAGCTCCAGCACCGGGCCACCTCCCTGGCCGAAGCGTGCGTGGAGCTGGCGAGGAAGATCTTTCACCCCTTTGCGGAGCGGAAGGCCCTCGTACTTGGAGCGGGCGAGACGGCGCGACTGGCCGCCGAAGCTCTGCAGAGCGGCAGAATCGGTGGCCTCGCCATCGCCAACCGGACCCTCAGTCGAGCGGAGGCCCTGGCCGGAGAGTTCGCTGCGGAGGCTCTGCGCCTGAACGAGGCCCCGGCTCGCCTCGCCGAGTTCGACATCGTGGTTGGAGCCACCGCCGCCACCCAGCCCGTACTCACGCGCGAGCACGTGGAACGCGCCCTGCACGTGCGCAACGGTCAACCGCTGGTGCTGCTCGACCTCGCGGTACCCCCGGACTTCGATCCCGAGGTGCAGCAGCTCGAGGGCGTGTACCACTACTCGCTTGCTGATTTGAAATCCATCGTCGAGGAGAACCGCAAACAACGCGAGGTTCACGTGGCTCAGACTGAAAGGATCATCGACGAAGAAGTGGAAGACTATTTCGGCTGGCTCAAGAGCGCCCAGATCGGTCCGACGATCCGCGATCTGCGCGAGAGAATCGAGCAGATCCGCAGGAGCGAGCTGGAGCGCTACCAGCACCGGCTGCACGAGTCCGACCGCGAGCTCGTGGAGCTGATCACCACGAGAATCATCAACAAGGTGCTCCACCTGCCGACGGTGCGACTGCGCGAAATCGTCAAGAGCGACGACGGCTGGTACAAAGTGGAAGCGATCCGCGACCTGTTCGGGCTGACGGAAGATGCTTGAGACAGCGAACGAGATCGGACCCACAGGGGCCGTGGTGTTTCTCCTCGGACGCCGTGCGTCGCAGCGGAGCGAGCGGGGCAACGGTCGTGGGCTCACCGACGCCGGTTTGCGGCAGACGGCGGGGAAACAGCGCACGTTAGCGACTCTGGTTGCACCAAAATCTTGTTTCGAGACTCCGAAGGCTTTCACCCGAACCGAACAATTTTCCGACGGACTTGGCCGGAAATGAGCAAAAGACCATTCCGAATTGGCACACGTGGAAGCGCGCTGGCGCTGTGGCAGGCCAAATGGGTAAAAACTCGACTCCAGCAGCACTGGCCTGAGCGAACGTTCGAATTGGTCATCGTGAAGACGCACGGTGATCTGGACCGTCGCACGCCGCTCAGCAGATCCAAACAGACGGGCATTTTCGTAAAAGCGCTCGAGGAAGCGCTCCTCGCTGGCGAAATCGACGCGGCCGTCCACTCGATGAAGGACGTGCCCTCCGAAATACCGGCGGGGCTGGAAATCGTCTCGATCTGCGAGCGCGAAGATCCTCGTGACGCCCTGATCACGAAAGGCGACCTCCGGTTCGGCGACCTTCCCCGCGGCGCTACCCTCGCCACGGGCAGCCCACGACGTCGCGCCCAGCTCGCGCACGCTCGACCTGATCTCACCTTCGCGGAGATCAGAGGCAATCTCGACACCCGTTTGCGCAAGCTGCAAAAGTCTCAGTGGGCCGGGCTGGTGGTTGCAGTGGCTGGCCTCCGTCGCCTTGGTCGGGAGGAGGTCATCGCCGAAGCGCTGCCCCTGGAGTTGTGTCTTCCCGCGGTGGGCCAGGGTGCAATCGGCATTGAGATCCGCAAAGACGACGCCGAAGCGCGGGAGATCTGTGCGGTGGCGGACCACCACGACTCTCACGTGGCGGTGGTTGCCGAGCGGGCCTTCTTGCGCGCGGTGGGCGGCGGTTGTCAGGTACCGATCGCAGCACACGCCACTGCGAACAGCGGGGAACTCGCGCTTCAGGGAATGATTGCAGACCCGTCGGGATCGAAGTTGATCCGGGAGCAGACGAAAGGCACAACCGACGAAGCCGAGAGGCTGGGCCGCGAATTAGCGGAGAGAATCCTGGACATGGGAGGCAGAGATCTGCTGCGTTGAAGAATCAACGGTCAGTTCCCAACAGACGAGGCTGGACGGCAATGAACAAATCTCAACAACTCTTCGATCGGGCGAGACAATTCATCCCTGGAGGTGTGAACAGCCCCGTGCGGGCATTTGGCGCCGTGGGTGGCTCTCCCTTCTTCGTGGAGTCCGCTCAGGGCGCCTACCTGTTCGACGTCGACGGGCGCAAGTACGTCGATTTTGTGCAATCCTGGGGTGCGCTAATCCTCGGCCACGCTCACCCCGAAGTGGTGGAGGCCGTGCAGAGAGCCGCGGAACGAGGCACCAGCTACGGCGCGCCCACCGAGGCGGAAATTGAACTCGCGGAAAAGCTCGTGCGCTGGGTGCCCAGCGTAGAGAGCGTTCGACTGATAAATTCGGGCACGGAAGCCACAATGAGCGCCGTCCGTCTGGCCCGAGCGTACACGGGGCGTTCGAAGGTGGTCAAATTCGAGGGCGGCTACCACGGCCACGCGGACGCCTTCCTGGTCAAGGCGGGTTCCGGCGCCACCACCTTCGGCTCCCCCTCCAGCGCGGGCGTCACCCCCAGCGCGGTGCAGGACACCCTGCTCGCCAAGTACAACGACCTGAATTCGGTAGAGCAGCTCTTCAACGAACACGAGCACGACATCGCCGCGGTGATCCTCGAACCGGTCGCTGGTAACATGGGAGTGGTCCCCGCCGACGGGGAGTTTCTCGTGGGCCTGCGCGACTTGACCCGCCGCCACGGGGCACTCCTCATCTTCGACGAAGTGATCACCGGCTTCCGTCTCGGGATGTCCGGCGCCCAGGGCGAGTACGGAGTCGAGCCGGACCTCACGTGTCTCGGCAAAATCATCGGTGGTGGTCTCCCGATTGGTGCCTTCGGTGGGAAGCGGGAAATTCTGGAAAAGCTCGCCCCGGCAGGTCCCGTCTACCAGGCGGGAACCCTGTCCGGGAACCCGATTGCGACGGCCGCGGGGCTCACCACCCTGCGGATTCTCGAGAACGAGGATGTTCACCAACGACTGAATCCGAAGGCCGAACAGTTTGTGTCCGAACTCGAGAAGCTGCTCGCCCGATCGGATTTGCCAGCCCGAGTTCAGGCCAGAGGCTCGATGTTCACCGTCTTCTTCACCGGGTCGGAAGTTCGCGACTACGACGACGCGCGCCGGTGCGACACTGATGCCTACGCCCGCTTTTTCCACAGCCTGCTGGAAAACGGCGTCTACTTTCCGCCCTCACAGTTCGAAGCCTGCTTCATCTCCGACGCTCACTCGGACGCCGATCTGGAACTGACGCTGCAAGCTATCCGGGAGGCGCTGACGTGAGCGGCCCGGGAAGAGTCGTCCTCGTGGGAGCAGGACCCGGCGCGCCCGACCTGATCACCGTCCGCGGCCAGCAGCGTCTGGCGGAAGCTGACGTGGTCGTGTACGACGCGCTCGTGGATCCGGCTCTGCTCTGCAACGCGAAGCGAGGAGCGGAGCTGATCTACGTGGGCAAACGGGGAGGTAGACCGAGCTGGCGGCAATCGGAGATTCTCGAACTCTTACTCCAAAAGACGCGCGAGGCCCAACTGGTCGTTCGCCTCAAAGGCGGCGATCCGCTCCTGTTCGCACGCGGAGGGGAGGAAGCCGAGTTTCTGGCCGAACGCGGCATCCCGGTGGAGATTGTCCCCGGGGTCACGGCGGCTTCGGGCGCCGCCGCGGACGGCGGTTTCCCGCTCACACACCGCGGGCTCGCCTCGCAACTCGCGCTCGTCACAGGCCACGAAGATCCGTCGAAGCGTTCGTCGGACATCGACTGGAGCCTGCTCGGGCGCTGGCCGGGAACGCTTGTCTTCTACATGGGGCGACACACCTGGCCGCAAATCGCGGACAACCTCGTGCAGGAAGGCCATCCGGCGGAAACGCCGGTCGCCGCGGTCGTGAACGCCACGTTGCCGCACAGGCAGATCGTGAAAGGGAGCTTGGGTGCACCGGAAGAGTTGCTCGCCCAACTTGCCTCGGACGGCCCCACGCTGTTTGTCGTTGGCGAAGTGACTCGCCTCAACTTCTACCGGAATCAAGCGGCTTTCCCGCTCGCGGGCCGACGCATTCTGATCACCCGAACGGCCCGATTGAACAGTAGACTGGGGCAAAAGCTCAGTACTCTCGGAGCAGAAGTCGTCTCGTTCCCCACGATCGAGATCCGACCTCCGTCGGACCCAGAGCCTTTGCGGCGGGCCGTCCGATCTCTCGCCCAGGTGGACGGCATCCTGTTCACCTCAGTCCACGGCGTGGAGCATTTCTTCGACGCTCTCAACGCCGAAGGCCTGGACGGCCGCGCTCTCGCCGGTAAGAAAGTCGTTGCCATCGGCAAAGCAACGGCCGCCGAGCTCCTGCGCCACGGCATCCGCGCCGACTGGGTGCCAAAGGGCGGAACCTCGGCGGCCATCGTGGACGAATGGCCAGCGGACTGGGACGTGAAAGGGAAAGTGCTGTTGCTACCCCGTTCCAGCCTGGCGGACGATTCGCTGCCGCGGGCCCTGGAAGGACGACTCGGGGCGACGGCCTGGCAGGTTACGGCTTACGAGACAGTTCGCGCACAGGTGCCGGAGGAGGCAGTGAATCGGCTGGTGCAGAGCCCCCCGCCCGACGCAATCGTGTTCACCAGCGCCTCGACCGTTCGCTTCTTCTGTGAGATGATCGACAGGAACTGGTTCGCTGGCCGGAGCTGCGTGGTCTGCATTGGTCCGGTCACCGCCGCCGAGGCCGAAAAGCAGGGGCTGCAAGTCGATTTGATGCCGGCTGAGCCCAACGCCGAAAGTCTGGTCGCCAGCCTGGCGTCATTCTACCAGACTCAAAGCGCAGCGAACGTCGGACAAGCAGTATCCACATTCTGAGGCCAACGCAACGCGATGTCGCTTGAGATCAGAAAACACGGAAGGCCAACCCGAACCTCAGCGGGCCCTTGCGCCCGATCGGACGGCCCCAGGTCGAGGAACAAGCCTTGGCGACAAACCCGCGCGCCGGCGCCTCGACCGAAATCGGGAGGTCAACGGG
>CAYXFI010000115.1:0-10062 GCA_964464205.1 uncultured Cytophagia bacterium | reverse complement strand
AAGCGCCAATCACCAACCCCAGCTGTGGATCCTTCAACCACAGATCCACCACCAGGAAGATCAGAATCGCGAGGAAGAACCCGTTGACCAGCGAGACCTTGAGCTCCCTCCACGCTTTCCGGCCGATTTCGGTGCTGCTGATCTCGCCCGTCGCCAAGCCGCGCACGACCACCGTAGCCACCTGGTTGCCCGAGGCCCCTCCCAGCGCCATGATGATCGGGATGAAGAACGCGACCGCGAGGATCTGGTTCAGGCTGGCTTGGAAGTGGAATAGGACCAGAGCAGAACACAGCTCGCCCACGAAGGCGAACAGGAGCCACGGCAGCCGCCCGCGGGAGATCTTGAAGATCGACGTCTCGCGAGCCAGCTCTTCTTCCGGCACGCCGGCCAAGCGGTGAATATCCTCCGTGGCCTCTTCTTCCATCACCTCCATCGCGTCGTCCACAGTGATCTGGCCCACGAGTCGCCCCTTCCAGTCCACCACCGGCAGCGAGACCAGATTGTACTTCTGGAAGATCCTGGCCACCTCTTCCTGGTCCGTCTCGGTGTTCACCTTGATCACGTCACGGTCCATGATGTCGCGGACGCGTACGTCGGCATCGCTCAGCACCAGTCGTTTCAGCGGGAGAACACCGACGAGATGGCCCTCGTCGTCCACCACGTACACGTGGAAGGCTTCGCCCACCTCTTCCGCTTTCCGCCGGATTTCCTGAATGGCCTCGGCCACCGTGGCATCTTCGTGCACCGAGACAAACTCCAGGGCCATCCGACCACCGGCCGTGTCCTCTTCGTGGCGCAGGAGCTCTCGTACCTCTTCCGAGTCCTGCTTGTCGATGGACTCCAGAACCTCCTGCGCCACCTCTTTCGGGAGGTCGGACACGACGTCGGCGGCGTCGTCGGAGTTCATCTCGTCGACGATCTCGGAGATGCGCGTCGTCTCGAGAGTTTCGAGCAGGTGGTCGCGCGTGTACTCGTCCAGCTCTACGAGCACCTGCGAAGCGAGGTCCGGAGACAGTAGCCCGAACAGGTAGCGCGCCTTCTCGTCGGAGAGCCCGGCCAGCACCGCGGCGATGTCCGCCGGATGCATGTCCACCAGCAAATTGCGCAGTTTCATCTCGTCCTTCTGCTCGATGAGGTACGAAAGATCCTCGAGAATCGCTTTCAGGTCGCTGTCGTCCATCCGCATGATCAGCCGAACTCTCCGTAAGTTACGAGAGCACCACTCCGCCGGACTTCACCCAAAGCCTCCTCTGCCTCGCCGCCCCGCTCTCCGCAGGCGCCGGCCCCATCAATCCCCCTCTTCCGACGTCTCTCGCCCTTTCAGTGCGCTCAACGCGTTCTCGGCGTCGCGGGTCAACCGCACCCACTCCGCCGGAGACAGCTCTTCCGGACGGCGGGTCAGGTCCCAACCGGACGTGCGGAGCATCTGCAGGGCATCCTCGCCCAGCCAGAGCAGACAATTCCGCAGCATCTTGCGGCGCTGGGCGAAGGCCGTGCGTACTAGCTGACGAAAGAGCCTCTCGTCCGCCTTTAGCGCCCCCGGCGGCTGGAACCCCGTCCACCGCACCACCGCGGAGGACACCCTGGGACGGGGGCGGAACGCCCGCGGTGGAATTCGGAACAAGAGCCGGGGAACTGCTAGCACCTGGCTCAGTACCGAAAGCACTCCGTACTCTTTGGACCCCGGGGTCGCCGTCACTCGCTGGGCCACCTCCAGCTGCACCGTGAGGGTCGCATCGTACAGCACCGATCGGTTCTCCGGAGCCAGGATTTTCAGGATCACGGGGCTCGTGATGGAGTACGGGATGTTACCAACCACGCGCAGCCGCCCGCCAGAAGCATCGACCTCCGACAGATCCAGCTTGAGAAAGTCCGCGTGTCGTACTTCCGCATCTTCCCGATCGCCCAATTTCTCCTGGAGTTCGGAAGCGAGGCGAAAGTCGAGCTCCGCGCCCAGCAATCGCCGGCATCGCCCGACGAGAAACTCGGTCAGAGCGCCCCGGCCCGGGCCAATCTCGATCACCACGTCGCGCTCAGGGTCAAGTGCCAGGGAATCCACCAGGCGCGCCGCCACCACCGGGTCGATCAGGAAATGCTGCCCGAGCCTTTGTCTTGCAGTGCGCCTCACGTCGTCGGTTCAGCTGTGTCTCCCCCGGTGCCCTTCCCCAGCTCAATCCCGAAAAGCTCCACGGCGTTGCGCGTGGTCACGGCACTCACTTCGCTCACGGGCACACCCTTGACCTCGGCGATCTTGCGCGCCGTGAGCCGGACGTAAGCCGGTTCGTTTCGCTTGCCACGATAGGGTACGGGGGCCAGAAAGGGACTGTCCGTCTCCAGAAGCAACCGCTCCAGCGGCACCTCCTTGAGCACTTCGGGAGCACGCGAATTCTTGAACGTCAGATTACCGCAGAACGAAATGTAGAAGCCCAGGCCCAGCACCTGTCTGGCCATCTCGACATCGCCGGAAAAGCAGTGGAAGACGCCGCGCAGGGGCCCCTCCCGCAGAGCTTCTCGAAGGACGGCAAGAGTGTCCTCACCAGCCGCCCTCGTGTGTATGATGAGGGGAAGATCCAGCTCGCGCGCCAGGGTCAGCATGTCGCGAAAGACCTCTTTCTGCCGTTCTTCGGGCGAGAGGTTGCGGTAGTAATCCAGTCCCACCTCGCCTACGGCCACGACTTTCGGGTGCTTGCCCAACTTCAACAACTCGGCGTAGTCCTCCTCGGTCACCGATGCGGCGTCGTGGGGGTGCACGCCGACGGTTGCCCACACGTCCGGATACTCGGAAGCAAGGGCCACCGATGCCTCGCTCGAGGCCCGATCGATGGCCACGTTGATGATCGCACCGATCTCCGCCTCCCTCGCCCGGAGGATCACCTCCGCGCGGTCGGCGTCGAAAGCCTCGAAATCCAAGTGCGCGTGAGTGTCAACAATCCATCGCTTGTCCGAGTTCATCTCCGGCCACCTGATCCTGAGCGTCGGGTTCACGCCTCACAGCAACCCGCCACCGCCGCAGCCGCATCCCGGCGCAGCCCCGCATTCCTGCGTCGATCCATTTCCAAAGAGACGCCGCCGCCTGCGACGACAAGATCACTTCACCTTCGAACCGGGGGCAATATCGCGGTCCAGCGTAAGGAGCGCCAGTTTGCCTTCGCTATCTTCCGCCGCGAGCAGCATTCCCCGTGACTCCACTCCCCGCACCTTCTTCGGCGCGAGATTGGCCACGACCACGATCGTCTTGCCCACCAGCTCTTCCGGTGCGTACTGTTCGGCGATGCCGGCCACAATCTGTCTCTCTTCGCTCCCCACGTCCACAACGAGCCGCAACAGCTTGGCGGTGTTTGGCACGCGCTCGGCCGCCTTCACTTTCGCGACCCGCAGATCCACCTTCGCGAAGTCCTCGTAGCCGATCTGTTCACCGATGGGCTCCGTCACGGGCACCGACACTTTCTCCTCCCTCTCGCTGGCTTCCAGCTCCGCCGCGATCTTCTCCAGCCTTTCCACTTCCGGCTCGATCTCTTCGTCCGGGATCTTGGCGAACAGTATTTCCACCTTCCCCAACTGCGTTCCCTCCGCGACCGGGATCTTCCCCGCCTCGTCCCAGAACACGTCGGCCGGTGAGCCTTTCTCGCCGATCATCAACCACAATCTCTCGGACGAGAAAGGCAGGAAGGGGTATCCAACCACCGCCAGCGTCCGGACGGCCTGCATGCACACGCTCAGCGTGGTGGCGCAGCGCTCCCGATCTTCCCGGGCCGTGCGCCAAGGCTCTTGGTTGTCGAAGTACCGGTTGCAGGCGCGAGCCACATCCATGAATTCGCGCACACCCTTGCGCACTTCGAACTTCTCGAGGCAGGAACCGATGCGTTCGGGAGCCGACTCGAGTACGGCCAGCATCTCACGATCGGCCTCGGTGAGATCCGAGCGCGGGGGGACTCTCCCATCGAAGAAGCGCTGCACGAACGTCAGAGACCGGTGCACGAAGTTACCCAGGATGTCGGCCAGCTCGTTGTTGTTTCGGGCCTGAAAGTCCCGCCAGGAGAAATCGCTGTCTTTCGTCTCCGGGGCATTCACCGCCAGGCAGTAGCGCAGAGGATCCGGCGGGAACTTGTCCAGGTACTCGCCCAGCCACACGGCGTAATTGCGGCTGGTGGAGAGTTTGCGGCCTTCCAAATTCAGGAACTCGTTGGCCGGGATTTCCGAGGGTAGCACATAGCCCCCCACACCCATCAGGACGGCTGGCCAAACGATCGCATGAAAGACGATGTTGTCCTTGCCAATGAAGTGGATCAGCTCGGTGTCCTCTTTCTGCCAGTACTCCCGCCAGAGATCCGGCTCGCCCTTCTTCTGGGCCCACTCTTTCGTGGAAGAAATGTAGCCGATGGGCGCATCGAACCACACGTACAGCACCTTGTCTTCGTAACCCTCCACCGGCACTTTCACACCCCAACTCAGATCCCGTGTGACGGCGCGATCCTCCAACCCCTCGTTCAGCCAGCCGTAGCAGAAGTTTCGTACGTTGTCCTTCCAGGTGGTCTTCGTGTCGAGCCAGGCCCGAAGCTGGTCCTGAAACCGTCCGAGGGACAGGAAGAAGTGTTTTGTCTCCCGCACTACCGGCGTGGCACCGCAAATCTTGCAGCGCGGATCGATCAGAGTGAGTGGGTCGATCCACTTGCCGCAGCTTTCGCACTGATCGCCGCGGGCCCCGGGCGCGTGGCAGTGCGGGCACTCGCCCTCGACGTAGCGATCCGCCAGAAAACGCTTGCAGGAGGGGCAGTACAGTTGTTTGACCGTCTTCTCAACCAGCAGCCCTTTCCGGTAGAGGGTCAGAAAAAACTCCTGCGACGTCTGGTGGTGAATGGGCAACGAGGTGCGACTGTAATTGTCGAAGCTGATGCCGAAACGCTCGAAGTCCCTCTTGTTCATCGCGTGGAAGCGATCCACGATCACCTGGGGACTCACGCCCTCCTTCTCGGCCATAATCGTAATCGGCACACCGTGTTCGTCGCTGCCGCAAATGTACACCACGTTCTGCCGCCGCAACCGCTGATACCGAACGTAGATGTCCGCCGGGAGATAAGCCCCGGCCAGATGCCCCAGGTGCAGAGGACCGTTCGCGTAGGGAAGCGCACTCGTCACCAGCAGTTTTCTCGCCACCGCTCAACCTCTCTCGTGAAGTTTCGCCCAGATCCGTTCGGTCACGGGTGCTACAACCGGTCCCATCTGTGGCCAGTGACCCCGAAGACGGCGTCCGCCAGCTATTTTGCCGTCACGATCTCGCAATTCTTCAGATCCTCCTCATTCAGGATCTCCTCTTCGCCGTCCTCGTGGCGCACGTGAGCCTGCCGCCGGAACACGTCGATTTTCTCGATCACCCCCACACCCCGCGGCGTACGGATGCGCGTCTTGAGCTTCGGGAAATGCTGCAGAACCTCCCGGTAAAAAGACCGCTCGTACATCAGACAACACAGCAAACGACCGCAGGCGCCGGAGAGCTTCTGGGGGTTCAGAGGGAGCATCTGATCCTTGGCCGTCTGCGTGGTGATGGGTTCGAACTCCTTCAACCACGTGGTGCAGCAGAGCTTCCGACCGCAGACGCCGTAGCCACCGAAACGCCGGGCTTCGTCCCTCACGCCAATTTGGCGCAGCTCGATCCGCGTCTTGAAGTACGAGGCCAGATCCCGCACCAGAGCGCGAAAATCAACCCGCTGCTCCGCGGTGAAGTAGAACGTGATCTTGCTCCGGTCGAACTGGTACTCCACGTCGACCAGCTTCATCGACAGGCCGTGCTTCTTGATCTTGTCCAGCGCCACGCGGAACGCACGTTCTTCCAGCTCCCGATTCTCGTAGTAGCGCTCCATGTCCTTGGGGCTCGGCTTGCGGAGGATCCGTCGCAGCCCATCCGTCTCCCCCTTGCGGGCCACGAGCGAGCCGATCTGATTCACACGTCCGAGGTCCTCGCCCCTCTCAGCCTCCACGATCGCGTAATCCCCCACCCGGAACGGGAACTGCATTGGATTGTGAAAGAGCTCTTTGCGCTCGCCCTTGAACACGATCTCCACCAGATCCGACATCCAGATCACCTCCTGATCGCTCTATGGAAACGGCCCATCAGGCCGGCCAACACAATGGACACAGCCACGTTCCTGCGAATCTGAAACGTCGCTTCATCGATGGCATCGAAAATCGCCCCGAAATCGATCTCCGACAGCCTGTAGCTGAAGCCGGAGAGTCTGTCCAGATGATCCTGATTGACAATGAGATCGCGCGCTTCGTCACCGAGCTCGGCCAGGAGCAGGGCATCGCGCACCCAGAGCTGCAGCATGTCCAGCATTTCCAGCGCCGCATTCCGAATGTCCCGGTCGCTCTTCGGGGCAAGTTTCCTCGCATATTGCGCGATCTCCGAAAGTCCCAGAAGCGCTTTCCGGAGCAACTCCACGGACCGATCCCGTACCTCGGCCATGTCCGCCGCGAGCCAGGAAAGCGCCTGGCCGTAGCTTCCCGAGGCCAGCCCCGCCACGAGCCGTGCCCGCTCAGGATCCAGACCGTGTTTCTGCACGAGCGCCGTCTCCAGTTCCTCGCTCGGGATGGCGGGGAACCGCAGCCGCTGACAGCGCGAGGCGATGGTCTGCGGTAGAGCGCCCGGATCGGAGCTGGTCAAGATCAACACCAGGTGCTCGGGTGGCTCTTCCAGGAGTTTCAGAAAAGCATTGGCAGCTTCGAGGTTCATCCGATCGGCCAAGGCCACGATGACGACCAGCCTCTGGCCCGGGGAGACGGAGAGGGAGGCGAACTGCTGGAGGTCACGTATCCGCCGGATCGGCAGAATCGGGTAGGCGACGATCTGCTCGATTCGGTAGGGATCGCGCGCCACGCGATCGAGGAGCTCTCGCTCCTCCGAGGGCTCAAACTCTTTCGGACCCGGCAGAGCCACCCGCAGCGACGGGCTGGCGAGCTCGTCCACCTGCCGACAGGAGGCGCATTCCCCGCAGGCCTCGTCCGCGGTGCGATTGGGGCAAAGCAGGACTTTCGCGAACTCCCGTGCCACCGCGAACTTGCCCACACCGGGAGGGCCGTGAAACAGGTAGGAGTGAGCAATCCGGTCCGAACGCAGAGAAGCCTGAAGAAATTGAACGACCCTTCGCTGTCCGATGATCGAATCGAAAGCCACGGAACTTCACCCAAAAGGGAACCCGAGGAATTGTCTTCGGCGTCCGTCTCAACGCTGAAGCCACGCCTCGGGGTTCAGATTCTCGGTGTTATGCCAGATCTCGAAGTGCAGCTTCGGGCCATTGAGCGACCCGGTGTCGCCCACCGTGCCGATCACCTCCCCAGTGCCGACCTCCTGGTCCAGGCTCACGTAGATGTCCGCCAGATGGGTATACACCGTGTAGTAGCCGCCCCGGTGACTGAGCAGCACGATGTTGCCGCGAGCCCGCTGCCAGGTGATCGCCGTCACCCTCCCATCGCACACCGCGCGCACGGGCGTGCCCATTGGGGCGCGAATGTCGATCCCGAGGTTCTCCGTCACCGTGCCGAACCGCGGGTGCTTCACAGGGCCAAAACCCAGGATAACGCGGCCGCGCACCGGCCAGGGTAGCCTGCCACGCAACGAAGCGAAGTCCGTCCCGGTTTCGCTCCTCGCGGCGGCACTTGCCCGTCGATCGACGTCCCGGCCAATCAACCGGCGCAGCTCCTGGGCCGCCTCCTCCAGCTCCCGCACCCGGCGCGCGTACAGCCGCTCGTCTTCCCGTACCCGCCTGAGAATCGCCTCCCGCTCGCGCCGCTTCCGGCGCAGTGCTTCTTCTTCCTTGAGCTTCTCCTCCAGGAGCTTCGCCTGTTCGGCGAGTTGCAGCTGCAGGAGCTTGCGTTTGCTCTCCAGCTGCCGTTTACTTTCGACCAACCGGCGGTACAGGCGCTGGTCGCGCTCGGCCAGCAGCCGTTCGAATTTGAGCCACACCAACACTTTGTGCAGCGAAATCCCCCGCGCAAGCAACTCCAGATCTCGCAGGCGCCCGTACTTGTAGACGCTGACCACCCGCTTGGAGTAGCTCTCCCGCAGTCGCTTCACCTTCCCTTCGAGGCGGCGAATCTCCCTCTCCGTCTTCCGGATGCGCTTCTTCTGTCGGTCCGCCGTCTTTCGGAGCCGGGCAACCAGCTTGTGATTCAGATCGATCTCGCGATCGAGCGCCGCCAGCGCGTCCAGCAGGGAATGCTCCCGCTGCTTCTGTTTGCGGTACAGCTCCCGGGCCCGAGCCAGCTCCCTGCGAATCTTCTCGAGCTCCCCCACGCCCTGCGAAGCAAGGCGATCCACCGGGCCCACGGCGCAAGCGAGCAGCAACAGGAACGTCAAAAACCGACGCTTCATACTTGAAGATTAAAGCTTTGCCTGGAGAAAAGCAAACAAAATCCCGGTAGTACACGTGTTTCGCCTGATGCGAAGAGGTGGGTGAAATCCAGTCGATCGGAAGAAGCGCATCCCCCCTTCCAGCCCGAACTCTTTTCAGCGTCCGCCGAAGACACCAGCGCTCCGAGCACCGGTCGGTCCGCGCAGACCCCCCTTGGCGTTCCCCGAGCAGCCATCCCCCTTGCGCAGGGGCCTCGCATCTGCCTGCGAGCGCACGCCGAACTCCAGGCCGCCTCGAGCCGTACGTCACTGCCTCCAGTCGGTCCCCCGGCGAAGGCTGTGCCCCCTCGCCCCGACGAGATCAGCTCTCCCTTCGACTACGAACTCTGATACCCCCGCCCCGCACCAGCTGATCCTGTTCTGCGCTGCGGCGGCGAATCCTGGGCTGGAGCGAATCCCTACTTTCCACTCCGCGGGAGCGAGAACACCCGCCCGAAGCAGCGAAACCGCAAGCTGGACCTTTCCCCCAAACGCCACTGTTCAACGAAAGCTTTCCCCTCGGCGCCCTCAACGCCGGGAAGCTGCGGGCCTCCACACTGCACGCGGGGACAGGCCCTCTCCACCAACGGTAGCGGAGAGGTTCAGCTAACGCCTCAGCACTCGAACGAAGGCTTCCACACCCCGCAGGATGGCGTTCACAAGGCCGACGATCTCCAGCAAGGGCTCCTCGATCTTCTCCTGGAGCTCCTGTTCGAACTCCCGCACCCGCACCGCGGTATCACGAAAGGCCGTGACGCCTTCGTCCACCCGCTCCACTTGCTTCCGGACGGTCTCGAGAATCTGGCGCGCTTCCTGACTGATCAGCGTCAGATCGTGACTGACCGGAGCGATTTGCAGACGCGCTGTGTCGGCCAGTCGCTCCACTTCGCGGGCCGCGCTGCGCACCCGCTGAGCCACCGAGATCAGCACGATCACCGCGACCAGCATGACAGCGGCGATCACGGCCACCGATATGGCTACGACAAGCTGCATGGCACCTGCTCCCATTCCGTGATCAGGATTCTTTGCTGCGGCGAGACCGCTTGGCCTGTTCCGTCTTCGCCAGTTCCTCCTTCGCAGCCTCTACCCCTGCCTGAGCAGCGCGGCGAACGCGGGAGCGAGTCTCCTTCACTTCCTCGGTGGCCTGCTCGACGGCCTCCTTTGCCGCTTCCTTCACCTCCTCGGCCTTCTCTTCGGCTCCGGCCAAGATCTCCTCGGCCCGCTTGCGCGCCTCGGCCAGTTGCCGCTCCGCTTCCTGGCGCAGCTCTTCAGCCCGCTTCCGGGCATCCTCCAGAATCGCCTCCGCCTTGGCCCTCGCGTCCAGGTAGGCCTTCCTAGATTCTTCCAGAGCCTCCGCACCCCTCTGCTTCAGTTCTTCGCGGAGTTCCTTGCCCGACTTCGGCGCGAAGAAGATGCCCACCAGCGCGCCCACAAAACTGCCGATCAGAAATCCCCGGAGGAAACCGCCTCTGTCTTCGTCGTTCGCCATGTCAGTCCTCCTTCTCTCGTGTCCGAAGCCTCAATTCTCTCCTCTCGGTACGGATCCGGGACCCAATCCAGGCCTGCAACAACCACTCTTCCGGCCCCGTGGGAATCCGCCCCTCACTTGCCCTTCTCGATTTCGTTGAGGGTGCCGGTTTCGGGCAACCCACGCAGGCGCCGCTGAATCTTGGCAAACT
>CAYXFI010000114.1:0-10067 GCA_964464205.1 uncultured Cytophagia bacterium | reverse complement strand
CCACCCGCGCGAGCCTGACGGGGTCGCGGCGGGTGGCGGGGTTCACTTGGACAACTTCTTCTCGATCCTCTCCAGCCTTTTCTCGAGCGCCTGGATGTCCTGCTTGGTCGGCAGGTCCATGTCCTGGAGGACTCTGGTGATCACCTTGCCGAGACGCTCCAGTAGCGCTCGCTCCTGCTCCTCGGCGCGCTTCAGGAGCTCGTCCACTACCTTCGCCTTCTCGGGACGGGCTACCTCGCCTTTCTGGACGAGCTCCTCTACGAACGCCTCGGCCTTTTCACGGGTGAGGGCAATGGCGCCAAGGCCAGCGAGAAATGCTCGATAAAGAGTCTTCTCCATCGGGCTACCTCCTTCCGCAGAGACGCGGGTTTACGGTCGTACCTGCAATTGCACACCAGCTTGACCGACGACAATCCAACCTGTGGTACGCGCGAGCTGGGCCGCAGATCCGCTCGAGCGCCCGTCGACGGTGGCACGGATGCGCATCGTGCTCGCTGGAGGCCGGTAACCGCGTCGAGGCGGTTTCCGACCGGGCTCGAATGGTGGACGGGATCCGCCTCAGGCCTGCATTTCGTAGCTGTGGTGATTTCCTCCTTCACCCGATCCCCTGCCGTAGTAGCTCCACTTGGGGAAGTTGAAATCCGAAGTGATTGAGCGTGGTGTGAGGAGCGCCGCTTGGAGAAAAGCCTCCAGGTCGGGCACATTGTAGATGTTCACCTCAAAGCCCCAACGTGCCAGCTGATTGGCGATCTTTCGGACGTCGATTGTGAGCCAGCTGACCGAGAATCGATTGATGCCCCACGTGAACAGCATGTCGAGGATGTCTTTGGCCTTTTGCGGCCCGGTCAAGATCAGTGGGGCGAGGAAATCCACTGGGCATTGTCGAATGGCGTCGGGGTAGGCGTGCTGAAAGCGGCGAAAGCCGCGTTCTTGGATCCGTTCGATGTTTCCGTTGAACCAGAGCTCATCGTCGCCGAAACCGTGTTTCCGGGTCAGCTCCAGCGCCATGTCCACCAGCTCCCCTCCTCCCTTCAGGTCCAGCTTGGCGCCGCGCCCCTTTCTTTTGAGCTCCGCCAGCACGTCGTCGAGCTCCAACCAAGCTTCCTCCGGACGGAGGGGGGTCTCTTTGAACGAATCGTGCCTCAGAATGGGGTGTGTGAATGTGGGATCGAAGCGTACGTCGAGTTCGGCCCAGTGCACATCGGAATTGAGAAAGAGCTCCAGATTCTCAGGATCGTTCACGCCGTGCCAGACGAACTGGATGTGCCTGGGAAGAGCCCGTTCCGGGATGAGCTCCGTGAGGTCGTACTCGGCTCCCGCCACGGTCCGAGCAGGCAGGGACTCTCGGCGCGTCTCGAAGAGGGTCTCGGCGTGCAGGAGCAGGATTTCCCGTTGCGGGTCGATGGCTGCTATGGCTTCCAGCACCTCCGGTTCGTTGTCCACGGCGGCGAAAATGCGGAAGCCCATCGCCTGAAAGTATCGGATTCCTTCCTGCTTGGCTGCCAGCACCTCCTGAGAGGGATCCCTCCGCATGTGGAGCAACTCGTCGGAGAAACTCACGTGGTACTCGTGGCCCAGTTCGTTGAGGCACAGCAGGGTCTCGTCCCGCAGGGCCTCCGGCCTGCCGGTGTTCACTCCGACGTAGGTATTGGGCTGCATCTGGAACCAGCGGATGACCTCCAGTACCCCCGCAAATGGGCGGTGGGCTTCCAGGACGGGGGCCATGGACCAAGCGTGGGATCGGAACCATCGCCACACGTGCGCTCGCCGGCGCGCAGGCACTTCGAGCCTTTCTAGCAGCGATTCGACGTGGTTCTCGTGGACGTCGATATCCTCGATCCGAAGGCGGCGGAAGAAACTGGTCCCGTGCACACGGTCGTAGCGTCGAAGGACGTAACAGATGAGGTGCCGCATGTCGAGGATTGTGCCGTCGATGTCGAAAAGGATCATGAGATTGTCGTTGGGATGGGCGGCGCGAGTCGCATCGTAGTGCTGCGCCAGGTCCCTCATCCAGCTGGGCATGTTTTCCTCGATTCCTCTCAGGAGTCGAATCTCCACACAGTCCCAAGGTAGCACAGCTATTCGTAACCAGCAAGCTCGAAAAACACGGGTCAAACCGCGGGGCCGTGGGGGTCCAAGGTTGGCTGCCTTCTTTTCTTGACTGTCTATTTCCAAATTCCTAACTTGCCGGCTCAAAGAAGGCGGTCAGCGGTTGCTCTGAAAGAGGGAGTAGCTGGATGAGCAAGATCAGCGTGGTTGTGCCCGTTTTCCCGGGGCAGAACCTTGAGCCCACGTTGGAGGGCATGGAAGGTCAGACGTTCCGCGATGTTCAGGTCGTGGTTCTGCAGCAGGTGCCGGACGAGGACTTGGCGCCGGAGGTTCGAGGACGCCTGCAACAGTTGCCGGATGCGGTGGTCATCCGCGCCACCTACCGGAACATGGCCGGTCTGATGAATCGAGGCTTCGCCGAGTCAAGCGGTGAACTGGTGGTCTACCTCCCGCCGAATATCCGGTTGCGCCCGGAAGCGTTGGAGACCTACTGGAACGAGTACCGGAGCCGAGATGCGGGCTGGTTCTACGCGAACTACGTAGAGGTTTACCCGGACGGTCAGGTGCAGCCCAAGAAGCTTCGAGACGAGAATGACAACATCACCGAACGCGTTCAACTCGGCTACGTGAAGGTGATTCCCAAGCAGATCTGGCAAGAGCTCGGAGGCTACGACGAGGGGTTCGACCGGGCGGAGGACTACGACTTCCGGCTCCGGCTGATGGAGCGTCGACCACTCGCGAGAATCGAGAGGGAGCTGTACGAGGTCGTGGTTTCGCCCGAGGCGGCCGAGGAAAAGAAAGCCAACGTGGGCGCCTCCAAGTTATTCTTCCCGGGTGAGGGCAAGTACGGCGGTTTTTCCTACCTGTTCTACGACAAGGAGGAAGAGCGAGAGATCGAGGAGGCTTTCTACCGATATCTCAAGCGGCAGGGCGCCTACCTCACGCACGAGAATACCGAGGTTCGGTACGATTCCGGCGAGTCCTTCCCGCTCATGGTCAGTGTGGTGATTCCCTGCTTCAACCGTGCCCGCTACGTGGGCCGGGCTATCGAGAGCGTTCTGGCGAACAAGTTCGACAGCTTCGAGGTGATCGTGGTGGACAACGGGTCCACGGACGGCAGCCAGGACGTGGTAGAATCCTACGCTCGGAAGACGAACGGCAAAGTCAAGTTGATCCGAAACGACAAGAACATCATCGCTTACAGTCTGAACCTGGGGGTGAAGGCCGCGCGCGGCAAGTACATCTCGCAACTGGACTCGGACGACGAATACACGCCCGACACGCTCGGGACGATGGTGGAATACCTGGAAAGCCATCCCAAGTGCGCCCTGGCGATCTCCTACTACCACTTGATCGATCAGGATGGGAATCCCCTGGATGAGTTCGGGGTGATCAAGCATTTGGAGTACAATCGGAACAACATTCTGCGCGTGGATGGCGCCGGTGCAGTTCGGATGTGGCACCGGAAGGTGATCCAGGAGTTCGGTGGATTCAACGAGGACAAGTTCGGCCACTACGGCGAAGACTACGACCTGGTCCTCAAAGTCTCGGAGAGGTACGACGTCGGCCGTGTACACCAGGTTCTGTACCGTTATCGCCGCCATCCCGACAACACGGATGCCAAGCGTGATCCGGAGATGAAACTGCGCAACAAGATGCTCGCGCGCCGGATGGCGATCGAGCGGCGGAAGAAGCTGAACGAGAGGATCGCCCAGGGACTGAGTCCTTGGTGATTCCACAGGGGTGCGACGGAGGCTTCAATCACTTGGGTGAGTGGTGAGCCTACCGCGTGGGGGACTCCTGGAGGACGTGTGGCGCGAGCGGCTGCTCCGGGCTCTGGGGCAGTGATCGAAATGACGGTTGAAGGGACCGGTGGTAAATGAATCGTCGGGTGTGGGACCTGAGCCGTCTAAGCGGAGGGATGCGAGCCTTTTTGCGTGGCCGTAGGTCACGCGGGTGCGCCGTACGGACGAGACGAAATCACGGGATGGATTTCTACCGCAAAGTCAATTGGTGGATGATCGGAACCGACAACGGGTAGTTGCAGCAGTTCTGGCTGCCCTCACGGCTGTGGGTGCTTACGTGCACCTGCCCCTCCCCTTTGTTCCCGTCACGTTACAAACTCTCTTTGTTTACCTTTCGGGTCTCCTGTTGATCCCCACCTACGCGGTACTCGCCCAGGCAGCGTACTTGGCCACGGGTCTGGCGGGAGCACCGGTGTTCGCCGGCGGCCGTGGGGGTTTGGCGGTGGTCTATTCTCCCACCTTCGGCTACCTGGTGTGTTTCCCGCTCGCTGCATGGGTCGTGAGCGTCCTGGCGAAGAATGGCGGACGCTCGGCCGAAGTGACGGCACTGGTTGCCGGAGGCGGGGTGATTTTGATCGTTGGGAGCCTCTACCTTTGGGCCAACATGCGCTGGATCGTGGGGAGCCCGATGGGTCTGCGCGAGGCCCTGTGGGTAGGAGCGATTGTTTTCGTCCCGGCGGAGCTTCTGAAAATGACAGCTTCCTGGTTCGTCTCCGCGCGGGTGCTTCGGGCGGCTCGATCGCTGAATTGAAGGAACTCTCGTCCGGCAACCGGGGAAGTGGCAAATGTCAGAAGGGACCGTGGTGGTGGGTATCGACGGGGGCGGAACGAAGACTCACGCGGTGGTGGTGGACTTGAAGGGTCGCGTACTGGCCGAGGCCTCCGGGCCGAGCTCAAACTTCCAGGTGTTAGGCCCGGAGAAGATGGCCGGTGTGGTGCGCGGAGTGGTGCAAGAGGCGATGAGTCGCCTCCCGCACGGGTCCGCGAAGATACGAAGAGTCGTGGCCGGGCTGGCCGGAGTGGGTCGACCCTCCGATCGGCAGCGGGCGAACGAGGCTTTGACCTCGCTGGGACTGGCAGAAGCCGTCCGAGTGGATAGCGACGCTGCCGCTGCCCTGAGTGGCGCATTCGCAGGTGGCGAGGGAATCATCCTCATTGCCGGCACGGGCACCATTTGCTTCGGCAAGGGCGCGGACGGCAGGGTAGAACGTTCGGGCGGATGGGGCTATCTCCTCGGCGACGAGGGCAGCGGGTACTGGATCGGGCAGCAAGCCATTGTCGCTGCCCTGAAAGATCTGGACGGGCGAGGACCGCGCACCGCGCTCCGGGAGAGAATCGAGGAGCGCTACGGCCTGGAACGCATCGACCTGATCATCCCTCGGGTGTACCAAGGTGACATCGATCGGACGGAGGTTGCCTCCCTGGCTCCTCTCGTGTTCGAGGAGGCGGCAAGAGGCGACGAAGCAGCAGAGCAAATCCTGAGCCGGGCGGGTGAGGAGCTCGGCCTGCTGGCGGCGGCCGTGGCCCGGCGTCTGCGCTGGTCTGTGGAGCAAGTCCCGATCGCCCTGATCGGTGGTATCTTCAAACAAAAGGAAAGGCTGATTCCCTTCATGCAGCGCTCCCTGGAGCGGTTTCAGGTCCGATTTCGCTTCGTGGAGCCCCTGTTCGACCCGGCGGTGGGCGCTGCAATCATGGCCCTGCAGGATGAAGGGATTGCGGTGGACGACCGGATTCGGGAAACCCTGCGCGAGACTGCGAAAGCTGGGGGATCGAGGTAGTGACTCGGCTGATCCGGGCGTACGGGCCGGGGTGGACTGACCGGTGGTATTTCGAAGTTCTCGTAGCGGAGATGTCGATTGAGCGGTGAGGAACCCGCGAGACTCATTTGGTGCCGGGTGGCGCGCAAGCGGCGGCGGATTGGCATTGGCCTGATGTCGGGTACGTCCGCCGACGGCATCGACGCGGCGCTGGTGGAATTGGAGGATGACGATCCGGTCCGTTTTCGCCTGCTGCGCTTCCATACCTGGCCCCTCGAGCCACGGACGAGGCGAGCGATCCTCCGGTTGGCGCAGAGCCGAAGAACTTCCGTGGAGCGGCTGGCCCGACTGAACGTCCGGATGGGAGAGCTATTCGCGGAGGCGGCGCTCGGAATTGCCGCGGAGGCGGGGATGCCCCCGGCCGCGATTGATTTCATTGGCTCGCACGGTCAGACGGTCGGGCATTTCCCGGAGTCGAAGCACGTGCTGGGGAGCCGGGTGCGCAGCACCCTGCAGATCGGCGACCCGGCGGTGATCGCCAAGCGGACGGGGATTCTGACGGTCGGGGACTTTCGGGTGTCCGACATTGCGCTGGGAGGCACGGGAGCGCCGTTGGTGCCCTTGTTCGACTGGCTCGTGTTTCGCACGGAAGCCCGGAGCGTCGCTGCCCTGAACATCGGCGGCATCTCCAATGTTACCCTGATTCCGCCCCGAGCGGGACTGGCGGAGGTCATCGCCTTCGACACGGGGCCGGGCAACGCGCTGCTCGATTCGTTGGCCGAGGCCTACTTTGGCGAAGCGATGGACCGGGACGGGCAGCACGCCCGTCGGGGTCGAGTGGACGAAACGTGGCTGGAGGAACTCTTGCAGCACCCCTATTTTTCGCTACCGCCGCCAAAGAGTACGGGTCGTGAGGTGTTTGGGAAGAGGTACGCTCTTCAGATGGTAGCGGAGGGCGGGCGCCGGAATCTGACTCCGGAGGACGTGCTGGCCACGGCCACGGCTCTGGTGGCACGCTCCATTGCGGACGGCATCCGGCAGGGATCTGCGGAGAGCCCACCGCTGGAGGTCTTGTACGTGAGCGGTGGAGGAGCCAGGAATCCAGTCCTGTTGGAACAACTGAGGAGAGAGCTCGAGGGGGTGGAGGTCTGTTCGACGGCGGAGGCCGGAATCGACCCGGACGCGAAGGAAGCGGTGGCTTTCGCGTTGCTGGCCGATCGCACATTGCGGGGCCTGGCGGGAAATTGCCCCGGTGCGACCGGGGCAAGCAGACCTGGCGTACTCGGCAAGATTTGTCCGCCCTGATGGGCGCGAGGTGGTTTTCTTCAGGCGGCTGCGGTCAGTTCTGAAGGGTAGGCGCGAGCCGGCGGGAGGAAATCAGCGCTGTTCAAGTGACGGACGTTTGACCCTTCCGTGTAGGATGGGGGGGAGGGAAGCTCGGTAGCAGCAGGCCGATTCGATTATCACCGGGTATCCCCTGAGTACCAACGGTTCAACGCCGTGGCTTTGTCGAATGCCGGGACGGGACACTTGCTTCCGCCCCGTTGGTTCAAGGGCGATTTCTGAATTGTGTGTTTGGGCGGCGGTACGGCGACCTGGGGATGAATACCACCTGGGATCAAAATCAGGAGGAGGATCGGGAATGCCAGCTACGATCTGCATCTTCGAAGACGCCAAGGTGACGGATCTGCACCCGTTGACTCTCACGCGTCCAGCGTACGAGTTGCGCTGCGGGATGACGAACCTGCGGGAGAAGATCCAGCGGGAGTTCAAAGCCACGATGACCACGCTCCATTGCCGGGGGTATCTGGCCGACGCGGTGAAGGAAGAGACGGGTCTGGAATACGTGAACCAGTTGCCGGACGGCGACGTGTTGTTTGTCAACGGGCGACTGCTGGCCACGCCTCAAGTGGCGGGCCAAATCGAGGACGGCAAACCGCGCGCCTACTACGCCGGCGAGGACCTCGTAGCGGCGTGGGTACCTGCCGAGCAGGTGAAGAAGCTGGGTTCGGCGCTGGGTGACGCGCTGGAGGCAGCCACTTTTGCGGACCTGGCCCGCGCGGAAGTTGAGGCGACCCTCGTGCGGTATCCGTGGGATCTCGTCCATCACAACGCCGCGGAAATTGAGCGGGAATTCGAGGCACTGGGCGTAGGCGGCAAGATCCTGGGCAAGGTGTACCCGAACGTCACCCTGCTGGAGGAGAGCAACATCTACGTGGCGGAAGGCGCGAAGATCTGGCCCGGGGTGGTGATCATCGCCGAGGACGGCCCCGTGTACATCGCCGAGGGGGCCAAGATCATGGCCAACGCTGTGATCGAAGGTCCGGCCTACATCGGCCCCAAGACGGCCATCAAGATTGCGGCGAAGATCTACGAGGGAACCAGCATTGGTGAGGTTTGCAAGGTTGGCGGTGAGGTAGAGGAGTCCATCATCCACTCGTACTCGAACAAGCAGCACGAGGGTTTCCTGGGTCACGCGTACCTGGGCATGTGGGTGAACCTGGGCGCGGACACGAACAACTCGGACCTCAAGAACAACTACTCGAACGTCAAAGTCCAGATCAACGATCGGGTGGTCGACACGGGTAGTCTGTTCGTCGGGCTATTCATGGGTGACCATTCCAAGAGCGGGATCAACACGATGTTCAACACCGGCACTGTAGTGGGGGTCGCCTGCAACGTGTACGGCGAAGGGTTTCCCCCTCGTTTCGTCCCTTCGTTCCACTGGGGTGGGGCCACGGGTCTGGTGAAGTACGATTTCGAGAAGACGCTCGAAACGGCTCGTCGGGTGATGGCACGCAGGGACAAAGAGCTCACGGATGCCCAGGTCGCTGTGCTACGCCACATCTACGAGATGCCTGTGCCGCCTATTCTGGACAAGTCCTTCAAGAAGTAGGGCGGTGCGGAGCGTAGTTGCAAGATCGGAACGGTTGCATCTCAAACCAAGGAGGAGACGCAATGCTGGTAATCGTCAAAGACGACTACGACGAGATGAGCAAAGAGGCTGCCAAGATCGTGGCGGCTCTGGTTCGGAAGAAACCGGACTGCGTGCTGGGTCTGGCCACCGGCAGCACTCCGATCGGTCTTTACAAAGAGCTGATCCGGATGCACAAAGAGGAAGGCCTCGATTTCTCGAAGGTGACCACCTTCAACCTGGACGAGTACGTGGGGCTCCCCCCGGAACACGATCAGAGCTACCACTACTTCATGTGGGAGAATTTCTTCAAGCACATCAACATCGATCCGGGGAAGGTGCACATTCCGCACGGAATGGCCGACGACATTGAAGAGCATTGCGGGTGGTACGAGGAGAGGATCAAGAAAGTCGGAGGCATCGATCTCCAGGTACTGGGGATTGGTGCGAATGGGCACATCGCTTTCAACGAGCCGGGTTCCTCGCTCGGGTCTCGCACGCGCATCAAGACTCTGACTGAGAAGACACGGCAAGACAACGCGCGTTTTTTCAAGTCGATCGACGAGGTGCCCAAGTACGCCATCACGATGGGGATTGGCACGATCATGGAGGCGCGCCAGCTCCTGCTACTGGCCAGCGGGAAGAACAAGGCGCACGCCATCAAGATCACGGTCGAGGGCCCGATCACGGCCATGGTCCCTGCCACGATCGTGCAGATGCACCCGAAGGCCACGATCATTGTCGACAGGGAAGCGGCTTCCGAGCTCACTGGCAAGTACGAAGGCTGAGACCGGGGCGGCTTTCGCTAGGGGCGCACCCCGATGTCGGGGTGACGCCCCTTTTTGTTTCTGTCGCGAAGGGGAAGCGAGGGAACGAGGATGCCCAGCCGGAGCCCCCGGAGGGACTCTCAGCTGCGGGATGGGCGTGCCTTATGAACCCCACGTACAGCAGAGGCTGACGCGGATGGGGGACTCACCTCAGGCTGGAACGCACGGTTTCCACGAGCTGGTCCACGCTCAAACCGTGCATCGCGAACAGGGCATCGGGTTTTCCCGAGGCTCCGTAGCTGCGAATGCCGAGTTTCACGAGTTGGGCGTTCAACCCACGTTCGAGCAGGGCGTTGGCCACGCTGCAGCCCAGCCCGCTGCGCACATTGTGGTCCTCGTAGGTGACGATGAGGCCCGTACGGGCGGCTTGTTCCAGCGCCTCCGGGTCGATGTCGAGGGGGCAGGACACGTTCCACACCGCCACGTCGATCCCCTGCTCTTTCAATTTCTCCCAGGCAGCGACCGCGCGATGCACCATGGAGCCCATCGTCAGAATAGCGGCCTGGTCGCCCGGCCGGATCAAGTCCGCTTTGCCGTACTCGAAGCGGTAATCGCCCGCGAAGAAGGGGTTGCCGTTGAGGTCCGTGATCACGGGCAGCTTCGAGCGCCCCATCGCAAGGGCGAAGTTGCCGGGTTGAGTGGCGACAAACCGGACGACGCGGTCCGTCTGGTTGGGATCCGCTGGCACGATCACGCGGAATCCGTAGAGGTTGCG
>CAYXFI010000113.1:2592-10284 GCA_964464205.1 uncultured Cytophagia bacterium | reverse complement strand
CGAACGTGTTCACCCTTTCACCTCCAAGCGCGCCACGAAGCGCAGCGTAGCGAGTCTAACGTCCCATTCCGCCGCAACATCGGGTGCGCCGGTACAAGCGAATGTCCACCACCCGCCCAAAGAGCCCACGAAGCTGCCGATCCTTCACCATCCAGAGCACCGCGACGGTATCGCCCCATTGCCTTGCCGACCGAAGTTTCTCCCTCTCTTTCAGCCACGGTCGGGGACCGAACCAAGCCATCGACGTCATTCCCCGGACAGACTTCGTTCCGCTCCCGCGCCCATCTGCTGCCGCCTCAGATGAAGGCGGACCAAAATAGGCGCACCGACAGGGCGAGCAAGGTGGCCAGAAGCGTAGTGAACAGAAGCGTTGTGAAAGCCCATTTGCGGCCGATCTCTCGCAGCAAGGCCGCCAGCGTGGAGATGCACGGAAAGTAGAAGACGACGAACACGGTGAAGGTCATGATTTGCCCCGCGCTGAGCACCGTGTCGATCTGCGGGGTGCCCAGGGCCTGGACCAGCATGATCAGCGAAAGCTCCTTGCGCAGAATTCCGAACAGAAGGGTGGTTCCCACGACCGGCGGCAACCCAAGAAGACCGGTGAACGGAGCGAACACCGCGTTCAGTATCTTCTGAAACCCGAAGAAGTCGATCAGACTCAACACAATGCTCCCCACAATCAGTAGCGGCCAAGCCACTACGATGAATTCGCGAATGCGCAGCCAGGATTTGAACCAGAGTACCCTGAACGAGGGCCATCGGTAGGGCGGAATCTCCAGGATGAGCCCCGGGCTCGCCGCCGGCAGCAATTTGGCCAGAATCCGGCCCACAACCGCGATCACGACGATGTTCAGCACGTAGATGAAGACCGCCGCCCAGGGCCCGAGGAAATACGTGGCAAGCCCGAAGACGATGGCCGTCCTGGCCGAGCACGGGATCATGGTGGAGAGCATCGCGGTCACCACGCGGTCTCGTTCCGTGTCCAGGATTCGCGTGGACATCACAGCGGGCACGTTGCAACCGTAGGCCAGCACGAAGGGGATGATGGCCTTCCCGTGCAGGCCCAGCCGGTGGAAAAAAGTATCCATAAGCACCGCGGCCCTCGGCAAGTAGCCCACGTCTTCCAAAAGGGACAGGACCAGCAGGAATGGCACCAGGTACGGGAGCACGATGGCCAGTCCACCGGAGATGCCCTCGATCAGCCCGTGGATGACCGAGCTGAGCAGAGGCGGCAGGGCAATCCTCGCAACAATCCAGTCCTCCACGCGGCCGAAGAAGTCGAGCAACGGCCCTTCGAGCAAAGCGCCCACCCGGAAGACCAAGTAGAACATACCGTAGATAACGAGAGCCAGAATCAGGTAACCGAGGTACGGGTGCGTCACGATCGAGTCGACGCGGTGGCGAACGTCGACGAAGGGTCTTTCGATCCGCACCGCCTTCTCGAAGATCTGAGTGGCCAGCGCGTGCCGTTCGGCCCGCACGTGGTCCTCGGCCGGGCGCCCGGTCTTCTTTTCCAGGGCCTCTCTCACCCTCTCGATCAGCGGCCCCGCCGTCCGCAGCACATCGGAGAGCTGCTTGGCGATGAAGGGATCTCCCTCCAGCAGCTTGATCGCCACGAAGCGGTGAGGGTAGGGAGCGCCTTCCAACGCTGGCCCGATGGTATCCAGCACCGCGCGCACCGACAACTCGAGGTCGCGGCCATACTGCGGAGGGGAGGGTCGCCGCTCGCTACGCGCCGCGCGGATGGTCTCGAAGAAGAGTTCGCGAATGCCTTCGCCCGTGCGCGCCACCGTGGCCACAACCGGGATTCCGAGAAGCTGCGAGAGTTGCTCGATGTCGATCTTCATCCCCTTGCGCGCTGCCTCGTCCATCATGTTGAGGCACAGCACCATGGGGATTTCCAGCTCCAGCAGCTCCAGCGTGAACTCCAGGCTGCGATGCAGCAGCGAGGCGTCCACCACGTTGACGATCACATCCACTTCGCCGGATAACAAGAAAGCCCTGGCCTCCGCCTCGGCGAGGTCCAGGGCCTGGAGGGAATAGGTCCCGGGTAGGTCTACGCAGGTGCACGTCTCGTCTCCGATCCGCACCTGGCTGCGAGTGTAGGTGACGGTCGTGCCGGGGAAATTGGCGGTCTGGCCGTGTACTCCCGCGATCTGGTTGAAAATGGTGCTCTTGCCCGCATTCGGCTGGCCGGCAAGCGCGATGGTCATCCCACAGGCCTCACGATCACTTTGTTGGCAATGCCGCGACCCAGTGCGACGACGCGGCCGTCGATGTCCACGAGCAACGGCCCCCCGAGTGCAGCCTGGCTCACCACCCTTACCCGCGTGCCCGGCAGAATGCCGAGCTGCAAGAGCCGCCTCCTCACACCTCTCCCCCCGAGGATATCCACAACGTCGAGCTCTTGCCCCGAATAGGCCTGAAAGAGTGTCATGACGTCCGTCCGAAGTGAGGGCTCCGCGTACTCTTCCTGTTTCGGGCTAAAGTAAGACTCTTGCGCGTGATTCACAACGCCGAATCCGCGCGCTCTGGTTAGGGAGGCTTAAATGCCCAACGCGTGGATTAGTTTCCCAGCGGTGCCCCGTCCAGCTCCGACCTTCCGCCAGATCGCCCGATAGGGCTCCGAACACCTGCAACAATTCCGATTCACGGAAACTTCCCACGGCTGATGCAAGCTACAGAAGTTGCCCCTTTCGGACCCAAACTGGCATGAGAGCGGCAGTCAAAACGACAGTAGACCCGATACCATGAGCAGACTTCGATTCTCCCGGAGCTGGCAGAAAAAAAGCCAGTCCGCAAAGGACCGGCCTTTCTTCTTCGAGCTGCCAGGCAGGTCACCTCACTTCTACGACCAGACTGGCCGCAGGACCCTGCGTCTCCCCGAACTTAATGACGTTTCCCTCTTTGTCTTTGATGATGATGTCGACGTGGTATTTCTGGGCGGGGGCGTCGTAGGGAACCGGGAATTCGTACGTCCATACGCCGTCGCCGGCCTTCTCATCACCCATCCTCCCCTCGTCGTTCAGCCGGAACGTGTATTCCGGATACTCGCGAACCACGGCTTGAACGGTCCCCACCTTGTCTTTCGCTCCCTTCAGGATGACCACAACCCTGCCCTTCTGACCAGGCGACACTACGTTTGGCTCAGCCTTGGCTGTGACGAGCTCGAGAGAGGAACTGCAACCCCAGAGCACCAGGCCCGCGACGGCTGCCGTGCCGAGGACAAATCCTAAGCGTTTCATAGGCGCCTCCTCTTTTTCACATTTCCTCTCCTCAACGCTCGACTGCCACCACTTCGAAATCGTACACGTCTACCCCCGGTTCCGTGTCCTCCACGTACACACGCACAACCCCCTTCTCTTGAACCGGCAGCAGCACCACGGTGCCTCGTCCACGACGCACCCGAATCGCCAGCTCACAATCGGTCAAGTCGCGATCGGTCAGTTTTTCGAACGCGGCCTGATGCGGGTATCCCCACAGGAAGTGCTCCACGCGAACCTCCTCACCTCGAAACTCGAGCAGGTCCGAACCGTCCACCGTTCCTTTCCAGCGGTAGACTGGCACAAGCTTCCGCCCGCTATTGAGCAACCGGGCGTAGCGTTCACGTTCTTTCTGGAACCAGTCGCGGATTTCTTCGTCCGACGGCCAAGTACGCAGCGAATCTTCCAGAGCAGCCAGATCACGAACCGCCAGCCGCGCCAGCTTCAGGAGGAGCTCCACGCCGCGGACGTCGTACACCGCGAAATCCCGTCGGTACGCACCGAGCGCGTCTGCGAGGCCCGCGATTGCCTCTTGCAGTAGCAGCCGGTCCGCCTCTCGCCGGCTCTCGCGGTACCCGAAGTAGCGAAGGATTGTCCTCACGTACTCGACATTCATCCGGATCAACGCGTGCTCGTGGCGCAACGCCCTCTCCAGTTCTTTGCGCAGATCGGGACTCCGGATAGCGTCGGCTACCCGGGTGAAAATCGCGAGCATGCTGTCACATGTGGTGAGCCCGCGCTTCAAATCGATCAAGGTTTCGTCGCCCCAGGGTTTCGCCTGGAGGTAAAGCTCGTACAGAAAAGCATCGTGCCCGCGGCCCCGATCGAAGAGGGGTCGACCACCAAACATGAATGTGCGCACACGCAGGTGGGGAATTGGATTCCACTCCTGCAGGGCCCACGGCCGTACATACAGCCCATCCCGGATCGCTTCGGGTGCGAGCCGAAAGACCCGGTACAGCATCGGGGCCACTGAATCGCCGTAGGTCCGGCGCAACCAGCGCCGTAGTAGCTCCTCTGCACTTCGCTTCGGCGCCCAGGCGAGCCTGCCGAAAACGTACGTCAGAGCACGCTGACCCGGGCCATCTTCCCTAACGAAAGCGAAAATGCCGCGAGCTCCTCGCCTCACCGCGTACTGCAACCCGGCCTCGAACCAAAAACCGGGGAAATCCAGATTCGCCGCTCCACCGTGTGCGGTGCAGAGCAGTTCCGCCTGCGCCAGTGTGGTGTGGTCGGTAGACCCGAAGGTGGGGTTGAAGGGTACCCAATAGTACCACTGGTCCGTCTTGGTGATCTTGATGGCCACTATGAAGTTCTTCCTGGGAAATCCTTCTAGCGTCCGCCTGTAGATCTCGGGCACGCTGTGCTGTTCCCAGCTGTTCGTGACCCAGGTGCGGTGCAAATAGAGCTTTCCGAACTCCGACACGGCCACCCGGTACACTGACCACAAGAAGCGCCGATAGCGTTCTTCGATGCGAGGGTCCGGGGAGTCCGCCGGTGCGTGGATCAAATCGATGTGCCGGAAATCGAAATGGGGGATCACTTCCCCGATCCGGGTTGAAACGCCGTCGAGGTACGGTGCGGCACGGAGCAGTCGCCGGTACTTTTCCGAAAGCGCCTGCCAGAGAAGGTCTTCCTTCGGGGAAAGCTTTTTCCCGCCGGTGCCTACGAGCTCGGGGAGAAAAATGAATTCGTCCCCTGCCAGCAAGACTTTGAGGTGGTACCGATGGGCAAGCGCAGTGGCTTCTCTCAAGTACACAAGGTACCTCGCGCTACGTTGCGCGTAGTGAGGTTCCTGCCAGGGAACAAAGTCCTCGGTAGCGTGGATCCGAATCACGTTGTAGCCGTGGCGCAGCACTTGGATCAGTTTTTGGCGCCACCGCCGCCGAAAATCCGCCAAGCTTGCCGCATCCGTGGGCGGTCCTTCGAATGTCGACGGCACCAAACGCCCCAGTTGGGCCACCCTACAGGGAAACTGTGGAGTCATGGTCACGTCCGAGGTAGGAGCTCGTCGCTCGACAGCGAGCTCGTCCGCCAGAGCGAAAAGTCCGTACGCAACCCCCAGAGGACCGGCGCCAGTGACCGTGAGCGTCCTGCCCTTTGTTTTCCAGCGGAAGGCCTCGGAATCCGCCGCGGCCGGGTCTCTATCAAGTTCGACCACGAGCGTCCGCGACCAATGGTCTGCGTCCCGGCGGAGCCTCACCCCAATTTTGTCGCACTCACGGGCCACTTCTTCCAGGCCAGCGCGCACCGCAGCATCTTCCGCCAGCTGCTGCGCAACCACCAGTCGCCAGGTTTCCCCTGCAGCGCCCAGCCGCCAAGAGCCCAGCGCCACGATGGCGAACACGACGACGACCCAACGGCTCATGCGAATGGAACCGCTCATTTCGCCCTCCCGAAAGTGGTTACCATTCCTCTTCTCCCAATCGACCCGAGGCGAGAGATCGTAGCAGCTCAAGCTTGCGAATTGCCACGCGCCGACCAACCGGAGCCCACCGGCATGCCACGCCGCCCGTGCCCCACCCAGGTAACAGCCACGCGTCACCTGCCTCAACATCCCGGATCCGGACGTACGCGCTTCTCTGCCAGGACGACTCAGAACCAGACTCGAAGGGCTGATGTCCGCCCACGTCCTGCTGCGCGCCGCCGTCCCTTCCAGAAAGACCGTAGAAAGGCGCAGCTACCCGGCCTGATCTGGAGCCAGTCGAAGGTTTCGTCCGCCCGGATACCCGTACCCACGGTTACCGCCTGGCGGAACAGCGTGCTCCCCGAACACACGCCGCTCGAGCACCATTCCCAGGGCACTACAGTCTTCCGTCGAACGGAACCACGAAAATCTGCTGCGCGCCGTCGACAACGCGATTGAAGGCGATCAACCTCCCGCTGTGCGACCACACCAGGTTGGGTGGCCTGCCGAGTTTGGGATCGGTCAACATACGCGTGGCACCGAAGTCCCGCCCCGGCTCCACCAGAGCCACTTCCACCGCATCGTTGCGAACGAAGGCCACCCAGCGACCATCCGGACTCCACCGCGCTTCGGACTGGACGTCGTTCGGGCCGCGCGTCAGTTGCACCGGCTGCCCGCCATTGGGCGAGATGAGGTACACTTGCCAAACGCCAGCCGAGTCGCGCGACAGGAAGCTCAACCATGATCCGTCCGGAGAGCTGCGCACGTTTCCCCTGCACCCGGGGTACCTCGCTTCCGCTGTGTGAGTCAAGCGCCGTTGACGGCAGCCGAGAGGTGGCGTGGGGAAAGAAATCTCCGTGCCCTGGAGCGGTCCGTCTGGCGACGGCTTTTCGATATCCTCCGGGATGTCCACCACGAAAACTTCGTCCACCGGTTCACCCCGGGAATTCCTCACCTTCCCGATGAATCCCCGCGCACGCTGCCAGGAACCATCTTCTTTTCGGTAGCCGCGACGACCCACCCAGCTGTCGCCGCTGGCCCGGCTGATCTCGTCCGAACCCGGCCTCGGTTCGGGCACCACGTGCACCACCAGTACGGAGAACCAGAGGCCATCATGATTCTCACCCCGCGGATCGCGATCGACGGTCACCGGGTGACCCGCCTTGGCGACCCCGATTGTGCGCAGATCCAGATCCTTCCCGAGCCGGTCACCGAGCCGTTTCATCACCTGATCGTTGTACGTGAACCCGATCCACTGGCCATCGGCGCTCCACTCGTGACGGTGCGTCCCGCCTCGCAGGGCTCCCGGCGTAAAAGGTGGGGTCACGTCGCGAGCGTCCAGCCACAGCACCTTGCCGGGATCGCGTTCATCCACTACCGCTCCGGTTCGTCGCCAAAACTGGTACGAAATCTCCGCAGTCGGATGCAGCGGCCCGTGAATGAACACCACCTTCGGCTCGGTCGGGTGGTAGCTGGCCGCTCCTACGCCCGGCCCGTACTCATTCGTGTCGCTCGGCGCGTACAGCGTCACAATCTCGCCCGTTTCGACGCTCACTTTCTGGATGGACCGGGTGAGGGCGATCCCTCGCGGATCCCGCGTGTCGTACACCAACCAGCGATCGTCCGGCGAGAAGTTGTCGTTGTTGTCCAGATTGTGGTTCACGCCCGGTTGAAAGGTGAGCTGACGTTCGCCGGGCGCGCCCCGCGAGCATCCCTGCGCAACGGCGATGCACACCGCCAAAGCCAACGTCGCAAACCACAATCTGCCCAGATGGCTCATGGGAGGTTCCTCTCCACGCGGTCCAGCTTCCGTACCCGAAGTCCCCTCAGCTCGAAGGGTTGGTCGCCGAAGTAGTGCCACGCCAACTTCCCGGGTTGCATCCGCCTGTGGTTCAACACTCGCTTGACGATCACGCCGTTCACGCGCACCTCCGAGAAGGGTCCGTAGCAGATCACCTGAAAAGGCAACCACCGGTGTCGGAAAGGCGGCACCAGCCACCAGGGCACGTGGTCGCCGAAAGA